>JBGTDZ010000230.1:0-8075 GCA_041748055.1 Aquaticitalea sp. | reverse complement strand
TATTTTGCCTTTGTACTATTGAGAGGTCATTTTTCTGGCTTTTATCCTTATCCATTTATTAATGTCCAAGTACTCGGTTACCCAAAGGTTTTTGTTAACTTTATTGTATTGAGCGCATTTTTAATGATGTTGAGTGGATTATTATATGTTGTGGCACGATTTTTAAAGAAACACCAATCTTAAAACTATTAATTATGAAAATTCAATCTATTTTAATTTTAGCGTTCTTAATTCTGTTGAGCGCATGTGGAACCTCAAAAGACATGAGTTCCAAAAACACACTCTATGGCACAACATGGCAATTGGAATACATGTCTGGACCAAAAATTGCTTTTGAAGGCCTATTTCCAGATAAAAAACCTGAAATCACATTTAATGAAGCCACGAAAGAAGTGACAGGAAATGCTGGCTGCAACGGTTATTCTGCACCATATTCTTTTAACGGAATTGCAATGAATGGCACTTCGCTCTCTTTCGGTGAGCCTGGGCTAGCAACAAAAATGTATTGTGGTGAAGGCGAACAGCAATTTCTCAATATGATGAAAAAAATCAACGCTTATGGTTTTGAAGCCGATGGCAAACTTCTTTTGAAACTCAATGAGGTAACAATGATGCGCTTCAAAAAAGTAAATTGAAAAGGATTTTAAAACTGAAACACATGAAGCATTTTATTTATATCGCAATTTTTTTATGTGTGGCATTTGGTTGCAAACCAAAAAAGACCACTGAAACAACGATAGAAATAACTGAAGATTCAACAGAATATCAAACACCAGTAAAAGCATCCATTTTGAATAGCCAACAAGCTTATTTTACCGCAACTGGCACCGAACCGTTCTGGAGCATTGAGCTATTTGATAAGCACATTGTTTACAAAACACCAGAAGGTTCCCTAAAGACACCACATACAGAACCTTTAAGGGCGGCCGATGCGAACGTGAAACGTTACAATATTCAGACGGAATCCGTTGAACTTCAAATCCAGATTCACCAATCGGAATGTACAAACGCAATGTCGGGAAAGTTATCACCATATTCGGTTAAAGTTGATATTAAGAAGCCCATTGAAAAGGATTTTCAGAAACTCGAAGGTTGTGGCAACTACAATACAGATTATCGACTACACGACATCTGGCTGCTCGAAACCTTAAATGGAAAAGAGGTCAAGCTGGAAGATTTTAGTAAGGAACTTCCAATAATGGAAATTAGCGCTTCTGAAAATACCTTTATGGGTTATGCAGGCTGCAACCGAATGAATGGCGCACTCTTTTTTGAAAAAGACCTGCTCAAGTTTACCAATGTTGCCACAACCCGTATGATGTGCGAACCTACCAACAAGGAAGCCGAATTTTTAAAAGCATTACAAAGCTTTACTGCCTATTCCATTGAAAACAATAGACTTACACTATCCAATCCGTCAGGAATTCAAACGATATTCAAAAAAATCGATTAACACTTAAAACCAATAATTATGACACAATCAAATTCTAAAAATTCGTATTTCAATGCCGCAAGTAAGTTGGCAGTAGTACTCATGTTATCATTCGCAGTCTTCTTTAGTTGTAAAAACAACGAGGAAAAAGTTGGTGAGACAATGATAGAGGAGCGAGTCAAAGAAGAAGCGGTAATGACACCAACCCTAGAAAAAGGCTGCTATATCTACAATGCAAATGGAACTATGGTCAATTTGGAAATTACGAAGACTGACAATCCTGTGGAGGGAAATTTGACCTATGCTTTTGCAGAAAAAGACAAAAACACAGGCACATTTTCTGGAAATATGAACGAAGGGAAGCTAATAGGTACTTATACATTCCAATCAGAAGGTGTTGAAAGCAAACGACAGATAGCCTATATGCTAAAAGACAATCAATTGGTTGAAGGTTTTGGCGAATTGAACGAAGACGGAACCATGTTTAAGGATGCGAATTCGGTCAATTATTCATCCACAATGCCTTTGACAAAAACAGACTGTCAGTAATGAAGAGCAAATTGTTTGTTTGAAAATGGGAAATCCTATTCACAATTAAAACAAACCTGTTTAGAATTGACTACCCTAAACATCAAATTAAATCCTATAAAAGATGGTTCAAAATCAGAAGGTAAATCAGCTTATGTATTGTTTAATGATAAGAATACCAAAGCAGAATTATTCTTGCCATCCAATAATGAAGGTTTCATTTTAGAAAAAACCACTGAAGGCAATTGGTCCAATAATGAGTATAAACTCATCAGTTGGAAAGGCTATGTGATTCAAAAAGATGGGAAAGTAATTTTTGGAGGGAATTGATTTATAAAAAAACTCAATATCTATAACAGTTATTGTTAACAATCCAACACTTAAAATGATAGTTTCATATTTTATGGGTTGGATTTTTTATCTTTCGCAAATCCACAATAGGCATCTATGTGTTCTCAAACATTTCTGTATATTTACAAGAGTTCATATTATAACCAACAAAATCCAATGATTTTATGATAATACGCGAGATAAATGCCATGAGAGGGCCAAATTATTGGTCTGTCAGAAGACATAAACTTATTGTAATGGTTCTCGATTTGGAAGAAATGGAAGAGAGACCTTCTGATAAGATTGATGGATTTTTAGACCGATTGGAAGCCATGTTCCCAACCATGTATGAGCATCGCTGTTCGGTGGGCGAAGCCGGAGGGTTTTTTGAGCGTGTTAAAGAAGGTACATGGATGGGTCACATAATTGAGCATATAGCGCTCGAAGTACAAACCCTCGCCGGTATGGATGTTGGTTTTGGACGAACACGCGGTTATGGTGAAAAAGGGGTTTATAATGTTGTGTTTGCCTATATGGAAGAATCTGTGGGGCGTTATGCTGCAAAAGTGTCTGTAGATATTTGCCAAGCATTGATAGATGGGGTAGATTACGATTTGACAGAGGATATCCAAAAAATGCGCGAGTTGCGTGAGGCCGAACGGTTGGGCCCAAGTACGGGTTCAATTGTGGAAGAAGCAGCAGCGCGGGGAATTCCGTGGATCCGATTGAATAAATATTCACTATGTCAATTGGGTTACGGTGCCAATCAAAAGCGTATCCAGGCCACGGTAACGAGTGACACCAGCAGCATTGGTGTTGAATTGGCCTGTGATAAGGAAGACACTAAGTTTCTTTTGGAACAAGCTCAAGTGCAGACACCAAGGGGAGACATCATCAGAAAGGAAGAAAGTCTTGAAGAAGCTTGCAATTATGTCGGCTTTCCATTGGTGGTGAAACCGGTTGATGGGAACCATGGCCGGGGGATTACAGTCAATATCAATAATTATAAAGACGCACTGATCGCTTTTAATAATGCAAAAGAAAGTTCTAAAAGTGGCGCCATTATCATCGAAAAATATATTACCGGTGACGATTATCGGTTGTTGGTTATTAATCATAAATTGGTCGCAGCCGCAGTGCGTACACCAGCGCATGTTATAGGCGATGGGACATCTACCATCCAGCACTTGATCGATGAGGTCAACAAAGACCCCAGACGTGGTTATGGACATGAAAATGTACTGACACAAATAACAATCAACGATTTGACCCAAAGCATCATAAAAGCAAACGGATATACGCTGGATTCTGTTCTTGAAAAACACAAACGGTTATTGTTGAAGGATACTGCCAATTTGAGCACCGGCGGAACTGCAGAAGATGTAACGGACATTGTGCATCCAGCCAATATCTTTATGGCTGAGCGAATTTCAAAAATCATCGATCTGGATATTTGTGGTATCGACATCATGACTACCGATATCAGTAGGCCATTGGATGAAACAGGTGGTGCTGTGCTAGAAGTGAATGCTGGGCCTGGTTTTAGAATGCACTTGGCACCGACGTCTGGCTTACCTCGCAATGTGGCGGCACATGTAATAGATAAATTATTTCCTCACGGATCTTCCAGTAAAATTCCAATTGTTGCCATCACTGGTACAAATGGAAAGACAACAACCACGCGTTTGATTGCCCATTTGGCAAAAATGAAAGGTTTCAAAGTTGGCTACACCACAACTGATGGCGTTTATATCCAAAACCGTTTACTCATGAGGGGCGACTGTACAGGGCCGACAAGTGCCGAGTTTGTGCTCAAAGACCCAACTATTGATTTTGCAGTTTTGGAGTGCGCCCGAGGAGGCCTATTGCGAGCTGGTCTCGGTTTTCATCATTGTGATATAGGCATTGTGACCAATGTTGCTGCCGACCATTTAGGATTAAAAGGCATCCATACCATTGAGCAATTGGCAAAAGTAAAAGGTGTGATTCCAGAGACAGTCTTGCCCGATGGTTATGCCATTTTGAATGCCGATGATGATTTGGTATATGAAATGCGTCGAACCGTCAATTGCAATGTGGCGCTCTTTTCTATGGACGAAGATAATCCTCGCATCAAGGCGATGCAAAAACTCGGTGGTATTTCCGCTGTTTATGAAAACGGATATATTACCATCTGTCGAGGCCATTGGAAATTACGAGTCGTAAAGGCAGTTAATGTACCCTTGACCTATGGCGGACGGGCATCCTTTATGATACAGAATGTGTTGCCAGCAGTCATCACGGCTTATGTCAAAGGATTTACCATTGATGATATCAAAATTGGACTGGAAACCTTCATTCCCTCACCGGCACAAACACCGGGCAGATTGAATTTGTTCCAATTTAAGGATTTTCAAGTATTGCTAGATTATGCTCACAATCCAGCAGGGATGAGGGCCTTGCAAAAATTCATTGAAAATATTGACGCAACCGTCAAAGTGGGAATCATTGCAGGGGTAGGAGACAGGCGTGAAGAAGATACAAACGAAATAGGAAGTATTTCGGCTGAAATGTTTGATGAGATCATCATTCGGCAGGACAAAAATTTAAGAGGTAGATCAGAACTCGAACTAATTGGGATGTTAGATGCAGGCATTAAAATGAAAGACCCGAACAAGAAAACAACCATTATTCCAAATGAAAACGAAGCCGCGACATTCGCAATAATGAATGCCAAGAAAGGCTCTTTGATAGTGATTTGTAGTGATGTGGTTCCGGATGCTTTAGATTTGGTTCAAAAACTTATGGAAGAGGAGGCTCACAAACTGTATGGGTTTACAAAGGAGAACACTCCCAACAAATAAAAAAAGGGCGATTTTCAAATTTGAAAATCGCTCTAAAGTAATATATGATTAATAGCTTCTTATTCTTGTTTGATTAACAATTTTTAATCTCCTTAACTTTAATTTGAAGACTTTTTTTGTACGCATTGATGCTGATGAGTTCGTTGCTTTTTTTGTAACTTAAATCATTTACTTCAGCTTTGGCAGCAGTACTTAAAACCGTTTTAGTCTCATTCTGTTCAGTTACAGTTTGCTCAATAGTGATGTTATCAGTTTGATTTGCAGTATCGCCATTTGCGGTTTGACCAATTGTTAGAAGTGGTAAAGAGATCATTGCGATAAGGATTAAAACTTTTTTCATGACTGAAATGTATTGTTGTTATTAATTACAAGGCAAAGAAACGGCACATTTAGAGCTAAGTATAATTTTTTAGATATAAAACATCGATAAACGGTTAAGAGGAAAACCGAAACGAAAAACATCGATGAAATGCACAAACTCGGCTTGAAGCCCAATAAATACGTTAATGACCAATGACAGATAACAATGATAATAAGTTCAATGACCTCTTCACCCGACAAAATGCAAATCAGTTTAACATCGGTAATACAACCTATAAAGAACGCATCAAAAAACTGGATGCTTTAAAGAAAGCTTTGGAGATTACTTATAAGGATGACATTAGGAAAGTGATGTACGATGATTTCAAGAAACCATATCTGGAAACGGATTTGACCGAAATCTATCCGGTATTAAGCGAAATCAAATTCACGAAGAGACATCTTAAGTCATGGATGAAACTTCAAAAGGTTGATACACCTTTGGCATTGCTTGGCGCCTCCTCTTATATCAAATACGAGCCTAAAGGCGTTTGTTTGATTATATCTCCTTGGAATTTCCCTATCAATTTGACATTTGTACCATTGGTGTCTGCGATTGCAGCTGGAAATACGGTCATAATAAAACCTTCTGAAATGACACCCAATGCCTCAAAGCTGATGTCGAAGATTGTGAAGGAATTGTTTTCGGAAGATGAGGTGTCATTGATTGAGGGCGAAGTGGAAGTTGCAGAAGAGTTATTGAAACTGCCATTCAACCATATCTTTTTTACCGGTTCGCCTACGGTCGGAAAAATTGTGATGAAAGCTGCTAGTAAGCATTTGACTTCAGTAACACTGGAACTTGGAGGAAAATCACCAACCATTATTGACGATTCTGCAAACCTCGAAAAGGCAGTTAAGAAAATCATATTTGGAAAATTTACAAATTCAGGACAGACCTGCATTGCTCCAGATTATGTATTTCTAAAAGATAATTTGAAAGAGGAGTTCACGACCTTATTCAAGGAAAATTTAAAACATTTTTATTCCGAAACTGCAGAAGATTCAGATTCATATTGTCGCATTGTCAATCAAAAGCATTTTGAACGATTGACCTCTTATTTGGAAGAAGCCAAAACAAATCAAACAAACATTGCTATCGGTGGAAAAATAAATTCCAATGACTACTATATAGAACCTACGTTAGTATTTGATGCACCAGAAGATTCAAAATTGATGCAAAACGAAATTTTCGGCCCAATACTTCCCGTGAAATTGTATTCAAGGATCGAAGAAGCTGTAGATTATATCAATTCTAAGGAAAAACCTTTGGCTTTATATATTTACAGTAAGAACAAAAAGAATATCGATTACATCATGAACAATACCAGAGCTGGAACTGGTTGTATCAATCATAATTTATTACAGTTCTTGAATCCCAATTTGCCTTTCGGCGGAAGCAATAATAGTGGCATCGGAAAGTCACATGGCTTTTTTGGGTTTGAAGCGTTTTCCAACAGGCGTTCCATCCTGAAACAGCACACCATGGGCGCAACGGATTTATTGACGCCGCCTTACACGAATTTTAAGCAGAAATTGATTGATTTGACTTTGAAGTGGTTTTGAAATAAGTCTTCAGTGGGCACTGGCAGTTAGCATTTGTTAAGCTTTATTAAAAAAATCAGACGGATAGTGTTCATTTTTCCCATCTTGAAATTTCGTCATGCTAAAATGTTCATGGATGGAATAACTACCAGTGACACCTTGTTTGTTAACAGCAATATATCCAACCTGAAAATCCTTGTAACTACTATTGGGTTTGTTCACGATTCTTCCAATTGCTTCTTCAACTGCTTGTTGAGGTGTTTTACCTTGGCGCATTAATTCAACAACCAAAAAACTTCCAACGGTCTTTATCACTGCTTCCCCCAAACCAGTTGCAACGCACCCACCGATCTGATTGTCAACAAACAATCCGGAGCCTATTATTGGACTATCTCCAACACGTCCCGCCATTTTGTACGCCAGGCCACTCGTGGTGCACGCCCCGGAAATATCGCCATTATTGTCAATTGCCAACATGCCAATCGTATCGTGGTTTTCAATATTGATAATAGGTTTGTATTGAGATGTTTTTTTCCATTCTTCCCAAGCTTTCTTTGAGGCATCTGTCAAAAGATTTTCTTTTGGAAAGCCCATTTCATATGCGAATTTTTCGGCACCTTGACCAGCCAACATCACATGAGGGGTTTCTTCCATCACTTTCCGTGCAACGGAAACGGCATGAACCACATTTTGAAGATTCAGCACTGCACCACAATTGCCCGATTTATCCATGATGCTGGCATCCAATGTCACTTGTCCATCTCTATCTGGCAGACCGCCTTTTCCCACTGATTGAACAGTTTCATTGGCTTCCTCAACTCTGCAACCCTGTTCGACGGCATCCAATGAGTTGCCTCCTGCCTGGAGAATTTCCCACGCTTTGGCAGTTGCATTTTTTACATCCCAAGTGGCTATAACTAGTGGTAAAGAACTTTTGTCTGCACCAATTACAATTGTTTCTTCCGCTTCTGATTTTTTCTGCTTATTATAACAATTTAAAAGGGTAGTTCCGACAGCTAAGCCCATGCCTGTGATTG
>JBGTDZ010000229.1:0-11666 GCA_041748055.1 Aquaticitalea sp. | reverse complement strand
GAATTCAGCAAGCACAGGTCGAAGATTAGGGATTTTAGGACTTTTGGTTGTTTTTTTCGGACTCATTTATTTGATAGGTTGGAATTATAAGATGTATGACTATATGAAAACCTATAATGTATTCAATGATTTGAATCGGTTGGAGATACATGTTTTGCCATTAACACAAAATGAGCGAATTCAACCATTGCGGAATATTTTTTCCATGGCAAACGAATCTGTCGGAGAGACCAAAGATATATCATTGCCACATTTGGTGAGGGTGGACGGCGAAAACAAATGGACCATGGCCATACAGCCGTCAGAGAAGTATACGATGCAGCAAATCAGTGATAATACAGAAGAAATTTTTGCCGTATCAAGCACATCGCCATTTCCAAGGTTTTCAAGTGAGAACCGTATACCTGTGACATTTTCCATAGGTGAATCATTAAAATTCAGTCGCAATACATACAATGCCGTTGTTCAGCGATTCAATATTTTTCAATTGTTCAGTATGGAACCCAGCGACACATTTTATATGAAAAACGATACCGGAAAATGGGTGGAAGTGGTCAGCTTGATCAAGTGGAGAGGTTTTTTCTTTCCTTATCCGACCTTTGGTGGTGTGATGGTCATCGACAGTGGCGAACACGACTTTAATGATTATGTCGAACGCGTATTGATTGGCAAGGGAACTTATATCAGTCCAGCTGAAATGAAAAACCATCCATATTTGACTCGACAGAATACTTTATCTGAAAAAGTATCGAGACTTCAAGCTGAATCATTGAAGTTCTTGGGTGGCTTCACGGACCCATTGCCATGGAAAATGGAAACAGCCGTAAAGATCCCTGATCTACCGGACGACCAAAACGAACAACCTTTTGTTACGGATTTCAATTTTTCGGGTGTTGATGTCGGTGCGTACAGCGGATTGTATCATTGGTTTGGTTTGGAGCCCATTGGTGATGAACGTACCAGTCTTACTTATAGCGTTTTTGTTCCAGCGGATGGTACGGATAAATTATATTATTATGATCACGCAGTTAAAAAACAAGGATATGCCGGTGTTTCTGCCATGCCGTTGAAGATGATAGAATCCAGAAAGGAATTCGATTGGTCAGTAAACAAACCCGTGGAATTTAGGCCATATATCAAGGATATTGCTGGTCGTAGGCGTATGTTCTTTTTGGGTACCGTATCGGCAATCAAAGACGACTCAGCAAAATTTGATGGGTCAGCTACCCCTGATTTGGCCTTGATAGATAGTGAGTATCGCGACGTCATTTGGATAGATGTCAAACATCCAAGTGAATGGGAAAAAACTGTATATGACCAATTAAATGAAGCTTGGCGGGCGAGTGAAGGCATTGGCTATTTTTACAATGAAGATAAACCATCAGACTTGGATATGATGCAGAAAGAAATTGATTCCATTCGTTCTATTCCTAAAGTCAATGAAAATATGGAAGAAATTGAAAAGTTACAACGTCAAATCGATTCATTGAAGTCGGTAGTGAATCAATAATCTTGATTGGAAGATATGAGAAATTAAAAAACCACTTCAATTTGAAGTGCTATTCTAATTATAAAAGACAGATATCGGAAATTGAATATTATTGTTTGAGTTTATCTTTATGTTTTATGGTTTCATTGACTTGTTTTTCAATTTTCACCTTATCACCAACAACAATCAATGTCATGTTTTCTGGTTTAATATATTTTTTCGTCATCTCTTGTACCTGTTCAGGAGTGACTGCCATAATATTTTGCACACGATTGATAAGATAACTATCGTCCAAATCGTGCACATCCAAAAAGTTAAGCTGACCTATAATGCCGTTTGGGGTCGAGTTTTGCAACACAAAAACCCCAGCTTCATAGTTTTTAATTCCGTCCAATTCTTCTTTGGTTGGCTTTTCATTTTGAAGCTTATAAATTTCTTTGTTTATTTCGTTCAATGAGGCACCTGTAAATTCTGTTGTAACATCTGCAGACTCATACCATACCCCAGATTTGTAATTTGTGTCTATGTTACTGGAAGGGGAATAGGTGTATCCTTTATCTTCTCTAATATTGCTGGTAATCCGTGATCCAAAAGAACCTCCCAAAAGCGAATTTGTGATATCCAAAGCAGTATAGTCCGTATTTGAAGGATCAACAACAGGTAGGCCATAAAGAATTGTTGACTGTGGTGCGCTTGGTCTATCAAGGATTTTTACTTTACCTTCAGTCAGAGCGGTAGCAACAGGATAAGAATCTTCTGGTCCCTTTTTCCAATCTTTAAAAGCTGTTCTTACTGCTTTTTCAACTTCTGATTTATTGAATTTTCCGACCACATAAATAGTTGTACGTTGGGCTCCAACATTCGTATTATAGAAATTTTTGATATTTTCTATCGTATAGCCATCAATGAGCTCCACTTTGGGATATATTCTACCATAAGGATGATTTGGGTAGACTGAAGCATAAAAATCTTTAACAGCTTGTGATTGTGGCTGCGACAACGAAATTTCTAGATTGCGCTTTCTGTCATTTTTCAGTCGTGTAAGTTCACTTTCTGGCCATTTAGGATGCAACAGTACATCCGACAATAGGGTAATGGCATCATCTGAAAAATCAGATAGCACAGCAGTACTTAATGTAGTGTTATGAGGTGTTACATACATATTTAAATTTCCTCCCATGCCTGCAATTTTATTGGAGATGTCTTTTGAGTTTAAAGTTTGACTGCCTTCTTTCATTAAATCAACCATCAAATCAGAAAGCCAGATTTCATGTTCTTTTTCATGTATATTTCCTGTTTTGACATTTATATTGATGGTTGCTTTTGGAATAGACCCGTACGGAATCAAAACCAATTGAAGTCCATTATCCAGTTCAATCACGTCCTTTTTTGGTAGCGTGAACCCTTTTGGTGTTCCGCCTTTTGGAGGTAACTCTTTTTCTTGTGCGATTAATGTATAATTAAAAGCCAATACAATAAGCAGTGCGATTAGTTTTTTCATTGTAGTGGTTGTTTATTATTAGCTAATAATGGATTGACGGTGAGTATTGTTCTATTGGTTTTTCGCAAGTACTCATCAATTGTTTTCTTCATGATATCTGGAGTAATCTTTTCAAATTGAGCTTCTATATTATTAATACGATTAGGGTCATCATCAAATAAGGCAAAACTGCAAAGTAAGTCCGCGCGTCCTAAACCAAAAGTGCCGCCCAAATCATCATAAAGTTTAGACTTCATTTTAATGAGGGCATTATCAATAACATTTTGAGTTATATTCATTTTTAAATTATCTATCACTTCGTCAACCCCAGAAATGACACTATCGGTTGATGTTTCATTGTCATATGTGAAGTTAAACATCAATTGCATTGGTCCATTATAGTTAAACATATTTCCAAGATAATTGATACCGCCTTCTACATCTGAAGTATAGCCTTTTTCATTGACCAATTTTTGTGGCAATAATCCATTGTCTCCTTGAATTAAAACTTGGTCTAAAAGTCCCATTGCATAATACTCTGGCGTATTTCGTTCTGGCATATGATAGGCTATTGCAATTGCAGGTTTGTTCGCCAAGGCATCATCTTTTACAAAACGTTTTTCTTCTGTTTGTTTAGGTTCTGAAATATCTGGTTTAGGAGGAAGCTCGATGGAGGGAATACTTCCAAAATATTTTTCAATCCACTGTTTGGTTTCTTTCATGTCAAAATCTCCAACTACGGAAATGGCTGCATTGTTTGGTGCGTAATAGGTCTTGAAAAAACTGGCTACATCTTCTAGGTTTGCAGCATCCAAATCTTCTAAATCTCCATAAAAATTATGGGCATTGAACCAGTTGGTGTTGGCGTACTGTGGCATATCCAACCAAGGAAAACCGCCATAAGGTTGATTAAGTACATTGACCTTCACCTCATTTTTTACCACTCCTTGCTGATTGGTCAAATTATCTTGGGTAATGGACAAGCCTTTCATTCTATCTGCTTCTGCCCACAGCATCGTTTCTAATTTATGTGCAGGCACAATCTCAAAATAATTGGTGAAATCAAATCGGGTGGAGCCATTTAAGACCCCTCCATTTTTTTGCACTAGGTTTATGAATTCCATTTTTCCCAAATTATTAGAACCTTGAAACATCATGTGTTCAAATAAATGTGCAAATCCTGTTCTGTTCTTTGGTTCTATTCTAAAGCCAATATTGTAATATACAGCAATGATGGCTGTTGGTGAAGTGTTGTCCTGAGAAAGAATGACTTTTAGGCCATTGTCTAATTTGTAATACTCTAAAGGAACCTCAAATTTAGTAACAGATTCATCATTAAGGGCAAGGTCTTTGGGTTGTTGGTCATTGTTTTTGCAGCATAGCATTAGAATGCATAGCAACATGATACATAGTTGTTTCATACAGTTAAAGTTGTTAGTTACTAAATATGATGGTTGTGTGAATGCAATCAAAAATACAAAATAATGCTAAGATGAAAATTTTTAGAAAGTTAATTCCATCTTAATATTGCTTCGTTTGTAGGGAGAGTTTTCTTCAACAGGGATTTCTATAAATCCGTATTTTCTGTAGATGTAAATAGCATTGTCTAACTTTCTATTGGAATAAAGTGTCAGTCCTTTGAATTTTTGTTCTTTGGAGAAATCGATACAATGCTGCATAAGTTTTTGACCAATTTTAAGGCCTCTCTTTTCTGGAGAAACTGCCATTTTGGTCAATTCAAAAATTCCTATATCCTTGGTTGGCATTAAAGCCACAGTTCCTACAACAACATCTTCAAGTTTTGCAAAAAAGATGTGACCTCCTTTGTCGATGATATATTGTTCAGGTTTACTTAAAACTTCTTCATCAAAAGGTTCTACATAGAAATGGGTATTTAGCCATTCAATATTCAGTTCGTAGAAATTTTTCGAGAATAGTTTATCAAAATTAACAATGACCAATTCCATATTTAATTAGAATGACGTATAACCCATTAATAATGCAGTAAGCAATGAAAAAAACAAAGTTAGAATGGCAATCGTCCGATTCTGTATTTTTTTTCTAATAAACCTTAGCACTGTAATGATCGGAATGATAGCAGCGAACAAAATTGACAGGATTGTTATGAATTCCATAGTTGCAATCAACACGGTATGGTCCCATTTTTTGGCATATGCATAATGCATAAAAAAGATGTACAGCAATACTGCAAAACTTCCGATGAAGAGTGATAATTCTATTCTTGCTGGTTCAGTTGTTTTCAATCTTGGATTGATTGGCCCTCATAAAATCAGTAATGAGGTAGGTTATAAGTTTTCCAACTCTTTCTTCGGTTTCAGGAGTTGGGGCAGCTTCGCATATATGCAAATATTTTACTTTATCGAATTTTCCAAAATGATTGACAAAAGCCCTCGCTTTCTTAACACTATATCCACTTGGTGTCATGGCACTGCTAGGAATGTTTTTTATGGCATCACAATCGACCTCTATTCCAAATGAATTCTTAGCAACAAAATCTGAAGCACGTTCCAATTCTGATTTAAACGAATTTTCATTTCGAATGGAAACACCTTCAAAAGTATTATAATTGAGGGTTTTGAACTTGTCCAACCTTTGAAAAACACCATCTGGGGTATAATTTTCATGCAACCCAAAAATGAAATAGTTTTTCAAAAAACCTTCTGCATAGGCATAGCTGAATCCATTGCCACTATGTCGGCCTTCTTCAGTTCTAAAGTCGGAATGCGCATCAAAATTCACCACGTTGATTGGTTTTTTTAAAGCCAACGAAGTGCCTTTAATATTGCCATAAGCATTGTTGTGACCACCTCCAACGATGATCGGAATTTTGCCTGCTTTTACAATCTGACAGATCAAATCTGTTACGTGTCTATCGATTTTTGCAACTTTTTTTCTAGCCTTGTGAATGTCCTTTTCATTTTTCGGGTCATAGGATTTTACTTTTTCCATTTCTTTCGAAAAGTCTAAATATCCTAGTATGAGTGCCCTATTTGAATATGTAAATGAATTACTTTGAATATTTATCAAAATTTTGAGAGTTGCGTCCCAGGCTCTTGCTGTACCCGTAATTCCATAGTTGGCGAAAACCCCAATATCCTCTTTGATACCAAAAATAATATAATCAACGTCCAAAGTTGTTAACAAATCGTATATATGATTGAAGTCCGTGACTAACTGTACGTGTTCTCCAAATTTTGATTCATTGGTTCGATTCTTTAAAAGTGAATGTAAATCTTCTGAATCAAATAAAATTAATTTATCCATGGAGGAATTTTATTAGCTTTGTAGTGATAAAAATACATTTAATTACAACCAACTTCAAAAAATTAATTTAATAAATAAGTTCATAACTAAAAAACAACAATTTATGGAAAATACTAGTAACAGTACAAGCACAGGTTTAAAAATTGCTTTGGGCATTTTATTGGCCTTATTTTTAGGTACAGGATTTTACACTTCCAAACTGTACAATGAGAAAAAAGAAACAGAAGCTACACTTGTTTTGGAAAAGCAACAAGTGATGACCGATTTGAACAATATGGCTAAACAATATGACATTGTCATTGGTGAAAACGAAGCAGCCAATCAGGATTTGGTGGAGGCAAGAAATCGTATCCAAGGCTTAATGGACTCACTTCAAGTTTCACAAAACAGTGTTTCCAGCTTATGGAACTACAAAAAGAAATTCCTATCGCTTCAAGAAGAAATGAATGTCTTGTTAACTGAAAATGACAGGCTGAAAATTGAAAACTCACTATTGGCGACTTCCTTGGACAGTACCAATGTGAAATTGGCAGAACGTACAATGTTTACCGATTCATTATTGATTCAAAACACAGAAATATCAAATGTACTTGAAAGTGCTGCCGTGTTGCAGACTGTAGGTCTAAAAGGATTTGGTGTAATCGAAAGGAGTACTGGTAAATTGATTCCTACAGAAAGAGCCAGTAGAAGTGATAAAATTAGAGTGTGCTACACAGTTGCGAAAAACTCTTTGGTAGGTGCCGGCGATAAAGAATTGTATGTGCAGGTAAAAGATTCCAAAGGAAATATACTTGGTGCAAATGAGCAAACGACGGTTGGTCAAGAAACACTTAACTATAGTTTGATAAGTAAATTCAACTATGAAAACAGAAGTTTAAACATTTGCGAGTTTGTAGCTCCCAATGGGGAATTTGCTGAAGGACGTTACACTGTGAATGTTTACAACTCTAAGGAATTGGTTTCAACTACCGAATTTACACTGAAATAATAAAAAACTTTAATTAAATTCAAGACCCGGAAGTTTTCTTTCGGGTTTTTTATTTTACAATTTGCCCATTGATAATCACTTGATCTATCAAATTATCCCCAAAGGCATATGGCAAATTGTTATAACTGGAAATTTCTTTGGTTATAATTAAATTGGCTTTTTTCCCTCTGCAGATACTTCCATATTGATTGGATATTCCCATAGCATACGCACCATTAATGGTTGCAGCGTTGATGGCTTCCTCAGGTGTCATTTTCATTTTAATACAGGCTGTACTCACTACAAAATTCATATTGCCACTCGGAGATGAACCTGGATTGAAATCTGTTGCTAGTGCCAATGGCAAACCAGAATCGATAATTCTGCGTGCTGGTGTGTAAGGAAGGCTCAAAAAGTAGGAGCAGGAAGGCAAAGCAACGGGCATTGTGTTTGAATTTTTAAGTGAGTCAATATCACTGTCTGTCAGCTCTTCCAGATGATCTACGGAAAGGGCATTGTATTTCACACCAAGAGCCACGCCTCCAAAGGCGTTGAATTGATTCACATGTATTTTGGGAATCAATCCGTGTTCTGTTCCCGCGATTAGGATGCGTTCTGTTTCTTCCAATGAGAAATAGCCTTTTTCACAGAACACATCAATATAATCGGCCAATCTCTGTTTGCTCACTTCGGGAATCAATTCATCGATAACAAGATTCACAAATTTTGTTTTGTCGTCTTTGAATTCTTTGGGAACGGCATGCGCTCCCAAAAGGGTCGCCTTTATTATCGCTTTTGATTCTTTGTTCAGACGTTTGATAACGCGAAGCATTTTAAGTTCTGCTTCTACAGTAAGGCCGTAACCCGATTTTATCTCAATGGCACCAGTACCGAGTTGGATGACATTGTTCAATCGTTTTAATGATTGTTGGTAGAGTTCTTCCTCACTGGTATTTTGGAGCGTTTCGGCAGAATTTAGGATACCGCCACCACGAGCAGCGATGTCTTCATAACTTAGTCCATTTATTCTGTCCACAAATTCTTGTGAGCGATCGCCTGCAAATACAAGATGGGAATGCGAATCGCACCACGCAGGCAAAACCATCTTTCCTGTAGCATCAATGATTTCATCTACTTCTTCATATCCAGGATAATCGGTCATACTGCCATATTCCACAATAGTATCATGTTCAATAAGAACATATGCATTTTTAAGAGTTGGAAGGATTTTCATGTCACTGCCTCTTACAACGGTAACATTCGTCTTTCTTACCTGTAATAGTTCTTTGATATTGATTATGAGTATGGACATAGATGACAATTTGAATCTGAATTTAGGAATTTTCAAGAAGATTGATTTCTTTATGTAATTTGGTCATTTGGAAGAGACTGGTAACTGTATCTTACATGTTTTTGTTTGATTATAAAAACGGTTGCTTCAACTTCTTAAACACAAAAAAGCCATTCTTTGACTAATCAAAAAATCAATAACGATATCTCAGCAAAAAAAGGTGACTAAATTTAATCACATTTTTTTAAGACAAACCATTTTTTATCATTGCTTGATAAATTTATAACCAGCTTGTTGGCCTTCTATTTTGAGAATATATACGCCATCTTGAAGGTTTGAAACATCCAACGATTGATTTGAGTATATTGAAGCATTCAATACATTCTTCCCTACAACATCAAATACAGAAACGTCTAAAACTTCATTATATCCCTTAAAATTTAAACTACCCTCTGTTGGGTTTGGATAGATGTTGATTTCGTCAATAAATGAACTGCCAATTCCTAAAACAATCAATTGATTTTCAAACCACTCAACAGTATCACTAAAATTACCAATTGCAGCGATATCCATATCTCCATCTGCATCAAAATCTTCAACGGTAATATCAAACATTTGATGATTATTGTTTGCAATAAAGGTTGGGGTTGCACTTGGTGAAGCATTAACAGCTCCTTTAAAATAGATAATGGCGTCATCTGCTGATCCACCATCTGTGACGATAACGTCATTGAATGTGTCATTATCTATGTCGACAACATAAGCTAATGCAGGTCTATCAATTATAGTCTCGTTGGAGATTATAGTTTCTATTGAAGCACCATTTTTCGTTTTATTATACCATGCGACATAACCAGAATTTAAATCTGTCTTATAAACATCCATGGTGCCGTCATTGTTAACATCAGCAAAACCAACTCCTAATAAGTAAATATTTCCAGAGTCCACTGTTACGGTATCTTTTATCCAAGAAACAGTAGATGTGCCACTTTCTATAAATTGATTATAAAAAATTTCAACGCTTTGAGTATTAAAAAAACCTACAACAACGTCAAGATCGGTATCTCCGTCAAAATCTGCAACATCAACATAATAAGGTCCATCTGTTGTAGCGCTTTCTATATTTTGTCCTGCTGCAAAATTGCCAGTGCCATCACCTGCGTACCAGACGGTTTTGTTATCATTGTAAGACATTGTAATTAAATCAACATTGCCGTCGTTGTTAATATCACCTTCAACCACTTCTCCAGGACCACTAAGTGCACTGTCAACCGCAGTTTCTGGTCCAAAACCACCAACACCATCACTTAAAAAATAGACTAATTTGTCCTGATTGGCGGATGTTGCAACTATATCAAGGCCGAACTGCCCATCAATATCAGCCACAGTTAATCCATCTACCCATTGTATAGTTGATGAAACAGTAGTTTCAATTGTGAAATTTCCAGCACCATCATTCTTATACCATTTGATATAATCTTGCGCTGGAACACCACCGTTAAAATCATATGTTGCCATGACGATATCCATATCGCCATCACCATCTAGGTCGCCTGATGCAATTTCGTAAGGTTCCATTCCTGTATTTGGATCAATGTTTTGCAATGGCGCAAAAGGTTGCGCAAAACTTAAGGAACTAATGGTTGCAATACATAAAAAGTTGAGTAAATTTTTCCTCATAATGATTGGATTTAGTTTATGCTAATATATTGATTTATTTTTATTTACAAATCATTTAATACCACCAACCATTTCTTCTGGCTTTACCCAATTATCATAATCTTCAGCAGTAACGTAGCCAAGATTTACCGCTTCTTCTTTTAAAGTTGTCCCATTTTTATGCGCTGTGTTTGCGATTTCAGCAGCTTTGTAATAGCCTATTTTGGTGTTTAACGCAGTTACCAACATGAGAGAATTGTTCAATAATTGTTTTATAACTTCATGATTTGGTTCTATGCCTTGTGCGCAATGTTCGTCAAAACTTACGCATGCATCTCCAAGTAATTGTGCGGACTGCAACACATTGGCAGCCATCATAGGTTTAAATACGTTCAGTTCGTAGTGTCCTTGTGCGCCACCAAAAGCTATTGCGACGTCATTTCCAATTACTTGGGCGCAGACCATTGTCAATGCCTCGCATTGTGTTGGGTTGACTTTACCAGGCATGATAGAACTTCCCGGTTCGTTAGCCGGAATGATGATTTCGCCAATGCCACTTCGTGGGCCAGATGCCATCATGCGAATGTCGTTGGCTATTTTATTTAGACTTACGGCCAATTGCTTTAAAGCACCATGTGTTTCCACCAAGGCGTCGTGTGCGGCAAGTGCTTCAAACTTATTCGGCGCTGTGATGAAGGGTAACTCTGTAAATTTTGCAATATATTCTGCCACACGTTTGCTGTATCCTTTTGGGGTATTTAATCCTGTGCCAACTGCGGTTCCTCCAAGCGCAAGTTCACTTAAATGAGGCAAGGTATTCTGTAAGGCTTTAATGCCATAATCCAATTGAGCGACGTAACCTGAGATTTCTTGTCCTAATGTAATAGGTGTGGCATCCATCAAGTGGGTACGACCTATTTTAACAATATTTTTGAACTCCTTCGATTTTTTATGGAGTGTATTTCTTAATTGAATGACACCATGAATCGTAGTCTCAACTATTTTTTTGTAAATGGCAATGTGCATTCCGGTAGGAAAAGTGTCGTTTGAGGATTGTGATTTGTTGACATCGTCGTTGGCTTTAATGACTGCTTCATCCTTGCCTATGGTTTTGCCGGACAATTGTTGCGCTCTGTTAGCAATGACCTCATTAACATTCATGTTGCTCTGTGTGCCGGAACCGGTTTGCCAAATAACCAAAGGAAACTGATCGTCATGTTTGCCTTCAAGGATTTCTTCACACACCTGTGCAATCAAATCGCGTTTTTCTATAGGCAATACGCCTAATTCACAATTGGTAAAGGCAGCAGCTTTTTTTAGATATGCAAAGCCATAAATAATTTCTATAGGCATGGAGGCGGTTGGGCCAATTTTGAAATTATTTCGGGAACGTTCTGTTTGTGCTCCCCAAAGTTTATCCGCAGGCACTTTTACGTTACCCATGGTATCTTTATCTATCCTGTAATCCATAAAAGTTCAGATAATTAATTGCATC
>JBGTDZ010000228.1:0-21903 GCA_041748055.1 Aquaticitalea sp. | reverse complement strand
CAGACTGCAAAGCATGGTGGATCGCTTATTGTTTTCGGCAATGATTGAAGCCAGGAGCTGTGAACGCTTTAAATTGCTTTCCAAAGAAATCAATGACGCCGAACTATCTAAATTTTACCATGATTTAATGATCAGTGAAGCCGGTCATTACACGACATTCATAACATTTGCCCGCAAATACGGAAAAGATATTGATGTGGATATGCGATGGAAGGAGCTCGTTGAGTTTGAAGGTGAATTGATTAAAAGTTACGGAATATCTGAGAGCATTCATGGTTGATTCCTTTATTTAGCGTTAATTCACTACGCCTTTGCTCCCCTGCTCTCTATAACTTTTAAGGGTGTGGAAACACATTTTTTATTAGGTCAAATTCTTTTTTTTGCGTTGGTTTTCTTAGTCTAATACCTCAATTTGAAAACTTATATGATGATTTTGATGTTTTATATAAGCTTTTGTGTTGAATTCTTTGCGTTTTTGGTAGCCTTTAAAGTTCCAGCTTGATTGCCAATAAACTATATTGATGAACAGATGGTGATAGTGTAATGATCTATTGTTTGTGAAATCTATAAAACCTAACTTCGCTTTACATCGACTGGTATAAATAAAGAACTGAACATTTTGCAAACCGTTTACGATAATGCAAAAAAGCTTGCGAAATATTTGTAAATTTGAATTATAACGAAACTACTATGAAATCTGTTAATGTTCAAATATCTGATTTTGAGTTCAACCAACTAGGTCTGAAAAAAAATACGCTGTCATTTTCCGAATTGCTTGAAATCATCAGTAAAAAAATAACGAAACAAACACTGGAAAAAAGTATTCAATTAGCAAACAAATATGGTCTTTCCAAAATAACCATGGAAGAAATTGATGACGAAATAAAAGAATATAGGAATGCAAAAACTAATTCTTGATACTAATGTTGTTATCTCTTCCTTAATTCAGAAAAATTATCCATATTTAATAGTTGACCATTGCATAGAAGGAAATGCGATAATGTGTCTTTCAAATCATCCTAAAAGAATACATTGAAGTTTTAGGACGTCCAAAATTCGCAAGGTTTAGTGATTTTAAAGCAAATGCTGATTTTCTAATGGCAAGATTGAGCGATATGTCAGAAATATACGAGCCAACGACTAAATTGAAAATTATCGAGGATGAACCAGACAACCGCCTTTTGGAGTTGGCGCAAATTTCAAAAGCCGATTTTATAATAACTGGTAACACCAAGGATTTTGAAATGAAAATCTATGAAAGCACTAAAATAGTAACTCCAAAAGAGTATTGGGAAGAACATAAATAATTTTATTTTAATGATTCGGGCATTAACACGCCACAGAGCATAAAGCAAACGATAAGCAACCCAAAAAACTACTCCTCCAGCAACTCAAATACAAACCCCTCAAACTCTTTTTTGAATTCCACATACTTGTCCCCAGTAGCCGGTCCATTGAAACCTGTATGTATTTTGCGCACTTTGCCCGTCTTATCAATGAAAATAGTAGTTGGATAAGACAATACGTGATTCAACATGGGCAATTTTTCCTGGGCTTTGGCTTTGTCTGAAGTTCCATATTGGGCCAATAAGATTGGATAGTTGATTCCTACGCCATCTTTTAACCTCTCGATGCTCTTAAAAGCGGCGGCTTCCGTTTTTGCATATTCAAATGCCAAGGCAACGAATTCGATATCTTTGTCTTGGTTTTCCTTATAGAATTCTGAGTAGTATTTGCTTTCATCCAAACAATTAGGGCACCAACTTCCCATAATTTGGACAATGACTACCTTGTTTTTAAATCGGGCGTCGCTTAAAGAGACCATGTTGCCAGGAGTATCCGGAAAAGAAAAGTCCATTGTATCATAACCTTCTTTTAAAATGGTGAGTTCATTCGGGTCTGGCAATTCAAAATTCTCATTGCGCTTCGCCGTGAATGGTTCATTAAAATGATTTCCGGAATAAAATGTGCCCTGCATCCCTTCATTGGAAACCGTTGCTATAAACAAAAATGCATGAGCGCCATCAAAGGTTGATAGTTTTAATTGATTGCCATCTACAACGCCGTCGAGATAACGATAATCGCCGGTGGTGGTTCTGAAGGTTCCGGTTACCTTATCGCCATTTTGTTTAAAAATTCCTTTGGCTACATATTCTTCACCTTCCACTCCCTGGCTAAAAACCGCTTCCCAATTTCCACTGATATCAGCGGTTGCCGTTTGTTTCGGGCTGTCAAAGCGTGTTTTTTGGTTCCATTTGGCATTAAACGGAACAACACGGTCCAAACTTTCATTTACAAATGCTCCTTGCATCATGGTATCATTTGCAGTCAGGGCAAAATAACCTTCAAATACTGGCATCTTTATAAAAATGGAATCATTCCGATAGTCAATATCTGAGACCAAAATCACTTCATCAGCATTAAAAATTTTCATGCCTTTTTTTCCAGTGATTTCAAAATTGAATGGCAATGTTTCCGTCTCGGAAATTGTTAATTCACCTCTCCAGACACCTTGTTTCATTGGCACCGCATTATAATCTGGATTACAGGAAGTCACGATAATTGATAAAAAAAGAATGAGGCAATTACGCATAATTTAATTGTTTATATGTACTAAAGCCGAAATAAAGACAAAATACTAACAAATAAAAATTATTTAGCATTTCTATTCGCATTTAGTATTATTATCTTTACGCCCTTATTGAATTAAAGCATGAAAATATCCTATAATTGGTTAAAACAGTTCATTAATATTGACTGGCCTCCAGAAAAAACTGGTGAGTTGCTCACCGATTTGGGTCTTGAAGTTGAAGGCATTGAATCTTATCAATCCGTAAAGGGCGGATTGGAAGGTGTCGTGGTCGGTGAAGTTTTAACCTGTGTACAGCATCCCAATGCCGATCGATTAAAGGTGACAACAGTAGATATTGGCGATGGAACATCGTTACAAATTGTCTGTGGTGCGCCAAATGTAACCAATGGACAAAAAGTACCTGTGGCTACCATTGGAACCATCTTATATACTGAAGCTGGCGAAGCCTTGACCATTAAGAAAGGAAAAATTAGGGGCGAAGAAAGCCATGGGATGATTTGTGCAGAAAATGAACTCGGGCTTGGCAAATCGCACGAAGGAATTTTAGTTCTGGATGCCAATCTCAAAGCTGGAACATTGGTTTCGAAGGTTTTTAAAGTTGAAAACGACCATGTTTTCGAAATCGGATTGACACCCAACAGAGCAGATGCCATGAGCCATTATGGAACTGCCCGCGATATCAAGGCTGGTTTGGTGCAAACCGGAATGAACGTAGAATTGATAACACCATCCGTAAGTTCCTTTCAAGTAAATAAAAGAACCTTAAAGATCGATGTGGAAGTCATTGATAAACCTTTGGCTCCGCGTTATTGTGGGGTGACTATCACTGGACTAAAAGTTGCGGTGTCACCAACGTGGCTTCAAAATAGACTAAGAGCAATTGGCTTGACGCCAAAAAACAATATAGTGGACGTGACTAATTACGTGCTACACGAACTGGGCCAACCTTTGCATGCTTTTGATGCTTCCAAGATAATAGGCAACAAAGTCATCGTGAAAACCCTGCCAAAAGGCACAAAATTTACCACGCTAGATGGTGTAGTTAGAGAATTGCACGAGGAAGATTTAATGATTTGCAATGCAGAAAAACCAATGTGTATTGCAGGGGTTTTTGGTGGCATTGATTCTGGGGTTACAGAGAACACAACCAGCATATTTTTGGAGAGTGCCTATTTTAATCCGATAAGCATTCGAAAAACAGCAAAACGACATGCGATAAATACCGACGCATCTTTCCGATTCGAAAGAGGCATTGACCCAAATATTACGGAATATGCCTTAAAACGTGCCGCTCTGTTGATACAGGAATTGGCTGGTGGGGAAATTTCTGGGGAGGTGGTGGACATTTATCCCAAAAAAATTGAAGATTTTCTAGTGCGTCTGAGTTTTGACAATGCAAAAAAATTGATCGGGGAAGAATTGCCGCTTGAGGTCATCAAACGTATCTTGATGTCACTCGATATCAAAATCAACAATGTTACCGAAACTGGATTGGGCTTGACGGTTCCAGCTTATCGGAATGATGTTTTACGCGAAGTGGACGTGATTGAGGAAATTTTGCGTGTGTATGGCTACAACAAAATCAATACGACAGAAAAACTCAATGCCAGCATTTCCAATAGTTCAAAATTTGAGGATTACAAACTTCAGAACATCATCGGCAATCAATTGGCATCTCAGGGGTTCTTTGAAATTATGGCCAATTCGTTGACCAATCCCAATTACATCCAATTTAGTGAACAATTAAAAGAGGAGCATAATGTAACCATGATAAATCCATTGAGCAATGATTTGAGTGTGATGCGTCAAAGTTTATTGTTTTCAGGCTTGGAAGCTGTGGAACACAATATCAATAGACGTCGTTATGATTTGAAATTGTTCGAATTTGGAAAGACCTATCATGATTACAATGGCAATCGCGAAGAACACAAGCATTTGTCACTATTTGTCACAGGAAACAAAACCTCCGAACGTTGGAATTCAGCAAGACACCCAAGTGATTTTTTCTATTTGAAAGGAACAATTATGGCTATTTTGGAGCGTTTGGGAATTTCCCGCATTCAATCAGCCCCGATACATCATCAAATATTCAGTGAGGGATTGAGTCTGTCATTGGGAAAAAACAAATTGGTGGAGTTCGGATTGATCAATAAAAAAGTGTTGAAGTATTTTGGCATTTCACAAGAGGTTCTTTTTGCAGATTTCAATTGGGACAACGTATTGTCGATGGCAAAACATAACAGCATTAAATTTAATGACCTTCCAAAATACCCAGAAGTACGTCGTGATTTTGCCTTGTTATTGGATGAACATATCACTTTTGAACAAATTGATGCGATTGCTACCCAAACCGAAAAACAATTGTTGAAGGATGTGGATTTGTTTGATGTATATCAAGGAAAAAATCTACCGGAGGGCAAGAAAAGTTATGCCGTGAGTTTTATTCTTCAAGATGAAAACAGCACCTTGACGGATACCCAGATTGATAAAATTATGCGAAAGCTACAAGCTAATTTTGAGAAAGAGCTAGGTGCGGAATTGAGATAATTCTACGGAAATGAAACTAATTTGATTAAAACATTAGCCATATTTTAACAAGTGGCGTTAAAAATATCCTTAATTTTAAAATTCCAAAAAAATAAAATTTAATGGCAACCGTAACATTGAAAGGCAATACCATCCATACATCAGGCACTTTACCAAAAAAAGGAACTAAAGCACCAGACTTTAAATTGACATCCACCAATTTAGAAACCAAATCCCTCAGTGATTACAAGGGACACAATCTTATTCTGAATATATTTCCAAGTATAGACACAAATACATGTGCGCTTTCCGTAAGGCAGTTCAACCGACAAGCTACAAAGTTAGAGGACACAAAAGTGTTGTGCATTTCTCGCGATTTACCTTTTGCCATGAAACGTTTCATCGGTAATGAGAACGTCAAGAATGTGGAGAGCCTTTCAGATTATAAAGATGGGAATTTTGGTGTATCCTATGGTTTGGAATTTTTGGATGGCCCTTTTGAAACCCTACTCTCTCGTTGTGTTGTGGTCATTGATAAAGAAGGAGATGTTATCTATACGGAACAAGTTCCTGAAATTGCGGATGAACCTAATTACGATGCTGCAATCAATTCATTGTCATAATTCAATTATATGACAAAAAATAAGGACTCCTTTTTGATAAATAGACTTAAAAGTGTGCGCTATGCTTTTAATGGTGCTTTGTATTTGTGCAAAACAGAGCCGAGCATTAAAATCCAACTTTTCATTGCTGTTTTTGTAACCATTACAGGATTTTATTTTGATATTTCAAGAACTGAATGGATGTTTCAGGTAGCCATGATAGGATTGGTATTGAGCATAGAAGGGATCAACACCGCCGTGGAATATATTGCCGATTTTGTCCATCCCGATTTGCACGCGAGTATTGGCCGAATTAAAGACATAGCTGCAGGTGCTGTTTTCCTGGCTTCGGTAGCTGCGTCTGTGGTGGCCATTATCATTTATTACCCAAAGATTTTTTAGGGGCTCTTTCTAAAAATCGTTTCATTTTCTTTATTAAAAGTTGTTTATAAATCGTTCAAAATTATACGATTTACTTCCCATTTCCGTTAGGATAAACGTCAGTAATTTGTATTTTTGTTTCAATCTAACAACGCATTGATGGCGAAGAAGAACTCCAAGACTAAAAGCAGTACAGAATCAAAATTTAAAAAACCGTCCCGAGATTTTGGGCTCAAATTATCCAGCCAACAAAAACTCATTTTTGGAAGCTTACTGATCATTCTTGGCATTTTAATGTTCATAGCTTTTCTATCCTTCTTTTTTACCGGAAAGGCCGATCAAAGCACCTTGACAGAAATCGCTTCAAGAGATGTTGCTGCTCAAAATTGGTTAAACAAATTGGGAGCTTGGGTAAGTGATCTGTTCATCACAAGAGGCTTTGGAATCTCATCATTCATTTTTTCTGTTTTGCTGTTTATTTCAGGTATTTATGTCACTCTCGATCTCAAAAAAACCAAACTGCTTAAACACTGGATTTGGGGAACCTTGATAGCCATTTGGTTCTCTATTTTCTTTGGTTTTTTTGCGTATGCATACGGCACACTTGGAGGTACGATTGGTTTTGAAATGAACAGCTTTTTTCAGGATTACATTGGTGTCATTGGTACTGCGCTACTTTTATTATTTGGGTTGATTGCTTATTTGGCAATTCGTTTTAAGATTACAGGACAGCATTTTGTGGATTTGTTCCAGTCTGCCAAAAAAGATTTGAAAGATGATTACCGATTGGATAACGAAGATTCCGGTTATGCTGCCATTGACAACGATTTGACTGCTGAAGCTGAAAATTTTAAATCTGCTTTTGATTTGACACCAAGCATAACCGAACCAACGATTGAAAAGCATTCTCGCCCCACATTAAAATCAGAATTACCGAAAGTTGAAATTGCAATACCACAGCCCACTGAAAATGACATGGAAATTGAGGTAGGGCAAATTGCGGAAGAAGCATCGGAAACTGATAACCTATCCAACAAATTGGTAGCGGATTTTGGACTGTTTGATCCAACTTTGGAATTGAGCAAATATCAATTTCCTCCATTAGATCTGTTGAAAAAATATGATTCCGAAAGCATTACCATCAATCAGGAGGAACTTGAGGAAAACAAAAACAAAATTGTAGAAACGCTCAACAATTACAATATTGGAATTGCAAACATCAAGGCAACCATTGGCCCAACTGTGACCTTATATGAAATCGTCCCGAATGCAGGCGTCCGTATTTCCAAAATCAAAAACTTGGAAGATGATATTGCCTTGTCCCTGTCCGCTTTAGGTATCAGGATTATTGCCCCAATTCCAGGGAAAGGCACTATCGGAATTGAGGTGCCAAATAAAAACGCCACAATCGTTTCTATGCGTTCGGTAATAGCTTCACAAAAATTCCAAAAATCTGATATGGAACTTCCAATTGCTTTTGGAAAGACCATCAGCAATGAAACGTTCGTAGTCGATTTGGCCAAAATGCCCCACTTACTGATGGCTGGAGCTACAGGTCAAGGGAAATCAGTTGGTCTGAATGCGGTTTTGACCTCTTTACTATACAAAAAACATCCAGCTGAAGTAAAATTTGTATTGGTCGATCCAAAAAAGGTTGAATTGACATTGTTCAACAAAATCGAGCGACATTACTTGGCTAAGTTGCCGGATAGTGAAGAAGCCATCATTACCGACAACACCAAAGTGATCCATACCTTGAATTCGCTTTGTATAGAGATGGACAATCGGTATGAGATGTTGAAAAATGCGCTTTGCCGTAACATTAAGGAATATAATGAAAAGTTTAAGGCGCGAAAACTCAATCCGAATGAAGGACATCAATATTTGCCATATATCGTGTTGGTAGTTGATGAATTTGCAGATTTGATCATGACGGCTGGGAAGGAAGTTGAGACACCCATTGCACGTTTGGCACAATTGGCACGCGCTATCGGAATCCATTTGATCATTGCAACACAACGTCCTTCGGTAAATGTCATTACGGGAATCATCAAAGCCAATTTCCCTGCAAGAATCGCCTTTAGGGTAACCTCAAAAATAGATTCTAGGACCATTTTGGACAATTCAGGGGCAGATCAATTGATTGGTAGGGGCGATATGTTATTTACACAAGGCAACGAGTTGACCAGGATACAATGTGCGTTTGTGGATACCCCGGAAGTGGAGCTGGTAACTGAATTTATTGGAAGCCAAAAGGCCTATCCAGATGCCTATTTACTACCAGAGTACGTGGGGGAAGAGAATGGCACAAGTCTTGATATAGATATAGCCGACAGAGATAAACTGTTTCGAGAAGCGGCAGAAGTAATCGTTACTGCCCAACAAGGTTCAGCTTCTTTATTGCAGCGAAAATTAAAATTAGGTTACAATAGAGCTGGCCGATTAATCGATCAATTGGAAGCCGCAGGAATTGTAGGTCCCTTTGAGGGCAGTAAAGCCAGACAGGTTTTGATAACGGATTTGGTTGCTTTGGACCAATTTTTAGCCAATGAAACGACATTATAAAATATAAAATAAATTTAAAATGAAACATATACTGATTGCATTCGTACTTTTAATTTCTTTTTCAATTCAAGCGCAAGATGCCGCTAAGGCAAAAGCACTGTTAAATGAAGTGAACACAAAAGTGAAGGGTTATAACAACATTAAAATCGATTTTAAATACGTCTTGAAAAATACAAGCGAGAATATCAATCAAGAAACACGTGGAGATGTTGTCATTGAAGGCGACAAATACCTCTTGAACATTCTTGGAGTAACCAGGATATTTGATGGAAAAACTTTATATACCGTTAATCCTGAAGATGAGGAAGTGACCATTTCCAAGGACAACTCAGATGATGAAGGTTCCATTACGCCCAGTAAAATGCTATCATTTTACCAAAATGGTTACACCTACAAAATGGACATTGTTCAGAACGTCAATGGCCGTAAGATACAGTATGTGAAACTATTCCCTATTGATACGAATTCGGAAATCAAACACGTATTGTTAGGCATAGATGCACAGACAAAACACATATATAACCTTATTGAGACAGGAGATAACGGAACAACAACAACCTTAACTGTTAATTCTTTTAAAACCGACGAACCTATTTCTAAAGGCTTATTTACCTTTGACAAAAACAAATACAAAGGTTACTACATCAACAAATTGGATTGATCGGTCTCTTTGTCTAACTATTCCAACCAGCAAAAGATTTCCACTTTCGTGGAAATATAGATGAAAATATTAGATAGATACATACTTACTACCTATTTGAAAACATTTTTGAGCGTGTTTGTGATACTCATGCTCATTTTTGTTTTACAGACTGTTTGGCTTTATATCAGCGAACTTGCCGGGAAAGACCTGGACATGGAAACGGTAGGAAAATTTCTTCTTTATTTTATGCCAAAGCTAATGCCTTTGGTACTGCCGCTCACCATTTTGTTAGCTTCAATTATGGTTTTCGGCAGTTTTGCGGAAAATTATGAATTCGCCGCCATGAAGTCAACAGGTATCTCCCTACAACGGGCGATGCGAGGCTTGAGTATTTTTATTTTAGGTCTTGCCATTATGGTGTTCTTTTTTGCCAATAACGTTATTCCTTGGGCTGAATTCAATTCCTATAATCTCCGCAAGAACATAGCTCAATTGAAACCTGCCATGGCAATTGCCGAAGGACAGTTTAATGATATGGGTAACATCAACATTAAAATCGACAAAAAATCTGGGGAGCGTGGCCAGTTTTTGCACAATGTAGTCATGCATGTCAAAGATGATAAACGCATTGGAAACTATGTGGTTATGATTGCCAAAAAAGGTGAATTGATAAGTAGTGAAGGCTCCAATATTTTACAGTTGGTATTGTTTGATGGCCATTACTATGAAGAAATTTACAGCAATGATCCCAAAGAGTCCATCAAAAAACCTCACGCAAAAAGCTATTTTGAAATTTATACCCTCAACGTGGATCTTGAGTCCATGAACGATGTGGACTTAGAAGAAAAAAGCTTTAGTGACCGATTTAACATGCTAAATGTTAGCGGATTGAATTATACTATAGACAGCCTTCAAAAGGACAAACGTAAAGAATTAAAAGGCTTTTCTGATGTCCTATACACACGTTCTAACATCAACAACCTCAACGTCAACATACGACCAAAAAAGGATTCTATTTTTAAAGGTAATGACATATCGGATCTCTTTGACTCGAAAACCAAAACCCAATTACTCAATTTGGCATTAAACACGGTCAATAGCACTGCCCAAATCATCAACACCAAAAAACAAAGTTTTCAGTTAAAGAACAAATGGTTGAACAAACACGTCATTGCCCTTCACGAGAAATATGCATTGGGCTTTGCCTGTATCATCCTATTTTTTGTTGGTGCTCCCTTGGGTGCCTTGATTCGTAAAGGTGGGGTTGGACTGCCGATGGTCATTGCCATTTTATTATTTCTTTCCTATCATTTTATCGGGATTTTCGCCAAAAACAGTTCGCAGGATGGTACCTTGAATCCCATTTTCGCAACATGGTTGTCCACTTTGATAATGCTTCCTTTGGGTATTTCCTTAACTCGGCGCGCCACCAACGATCGAGGCTTGTTCGAGTTCGACAACTATCTAGACCCTTTTAAAAAATTCCTGAAGTTAAAATCCAAAGTGGTGTTTGACCAAGATGGCAATGACATTAGTTATACTTATTTTGAAGGATACAGCAATGAAAAATTAATGGATGTCATCAAAAATGATGAATCAGTTGAAGTTTCAAAATCGAGCAAATCAAAAGCCTTTTCAATTTTAATGAAAAGGGGCGTCATTTTTGAAGATTTTACATCCTATGGAATTTCAATAGAGCCAAACTTTATAAAGGCCAATGCAAAAGCAAAGGATGTCGTGGAATATTCTAGGTTTGCTTTCGTGTTTTATTTGATCGGTGCTATACTTCTAGTACTGCATTTTGTATTCAAGAACAATAAATTTCCAGAATTTGCAAGCTCGTCGATGGATTTAAGCCTTATTTCCCTATTCATTTATGCGCTATACTTTGTTGTGACCTATGTTAATTCTAAAAAATTCTATTCCTTTCTAAATATAAAAGTGAAACCCGTAAGTCTCATTTTGATGCTTTTAGGCTTTCCATTTTACGGTGTTTCCCACTTTCTTTTGAGGAACAAAATTCGTGAAGACTTGAATCTTGGTTCCATAGATTATATAAAATAAGCTTTATCTTTGCCTATAATTTGAATATAATGAATACCTCAACCTTGCAATCCAAAATCCAATTACATACCATTGAAGCAGCCATTGAAGACATCAAAAAGGGCAAAGTCATTATTGTTGTGGATGACGAAAATCGGGAGAATGAAGGTGATTTTATAGCTGCTGCCGAAATGGTATCCCCAGAGATGATCAATTTTATGGCGAAATATGGCAGAGGACTTATATGCGCACCATTGACCGAAGACCGATGTGAAGCATTGGAGCTTACTATGATGGTTCAGAATAATACCGTGCTTCACCATACACAATTTACGGTTTCAGTGGATCTTATAGGTCACGGATGCACTACAGGAATATCCGTTCACGATAGGGCAAAAACGATCAAAGCACTCGTGGATATATCAACAAAACCACAGGATTTGGGCCGTCCTGGACATATTTTTCCGTTACGGGCAAAAAATGGAGGCGTTTTGAGACGCACGGGACATACTGAAGCGGCGGTGGATTTAGCGCGCTTGGCAGGGTATCAACCGGCAGGTATTTTGGTGGAAATACTTAATGAAGATGGGACCATGGCCCGTTTGCCCCAACTTGTGGACGTTGCCAAAAAATTCGATCTGAAAATTATTTCCATTGAAGATTTGGTAGCCTACCGAATGGAGCACGATTCCTTGATTGAGAAAAAAGAAGATTTTGAAATCGAAACCCGTTTTGGAAGCTATCGACTGAGAGCCTACGAACAGACCACCAACCATCAAATCCATATTGCTTTAACCAAAGGCACATGGAATTCAAATGAGCCTGTATTAACACGCGTCAATGCCACCTTGGTCAATAATGATATTCTTGGAACATTGACCAACAATGCCGATCAAAAACTCGATGATATGTTTAAGGTGATCAATGAGGAAGGAAAAGGCGCCATTATATTTATCAATCAACAAGCAGAGTCAATGAATCTTTTAAAACGTTTGAATGTTTTAAAGGAAGGCCAAATAAAAGGTCAGATTGTCAAAGCACCTGGCATCGAAATGGATTCCAAGGATTTTGGGATTGGGGCACAAATCCTTCATGATTTGAACATCCATAAGCTACGCTTGATAAGCAACAGCCAACAGACCAAACGTGTTGGGATGATTGGGTATGGGTTGGAGATTATGGAGTACGTCAATTATTAACGTGTTCCAAAACTGAACTTATCGCCTGGACCATTATAGAGGCTCTTTTCTTTACTTCTTCCTCAGTCCAAGCTAATTTTATCAGGCATGAGATGTTTCGTCCGATATAATAATCGGACTGATCAAAGGTTTTAGTTTTTAGATAACTTAAACCTTCCTTCAATTCCTTTGAAATCGGATAGAGGGATTTCATTTCTTGAAGATGCTCCCATTTTCTCACATAATGCCAATTGTTGTCATAGTAATGAAAGCAACCATCAATACCAGCTTCCTTTAATGCTGCTGAAGCATTACGCGCTGTTTCCAAATCTGGTAAAAAGAAATTCAAAAATGCATAACTTTCTTCACCTCCGACAGGAATCCTTCTGAATATGATTTCAGGAATTCTTGACAAGGCTTCCCTTAAAATGGTATAATGTTTTTTCTGAATGCTCAAAAACTCCGGCAGTCGTCTGGCCTGTGCCAAACCAACGGCAGCGTTCAGTTCAGATATTCTGAAATTATATCCTAGAAACGGATGAGATTCCGCTCCCCTATCATTTCCAATATGGTCGTGGCCATGGTCGGAAAAATAATCGGCATTTTTAAAGTAGTCTGGATTGTTTGTTATCACCGCACCACCTTCACCACAAGTCACTGTTTTTACAAAGTCAAAGGAAAAACAACCAACATCACCAATGCTCCCTAAAGGTTTTCCGTTGTAGGTACCACCAATGGCTTGGCAGGCATCTTCTATTAATAATAGATTGTTCTGGTTGCAAATCAACTTCAATGCATCCAAATCTGCCATACTGCCACACATGTGAACCGGCATAATCGCTTTGGTCTTTGGAGTGATTGCTTTTTTTACAGCTTCAATATCCAAGGTTAGAGAATCATCAATATCTACCAAAACAGGAATTGCTCCTACCATCATGATGGCCTCAAAGCTTGCGACAAAAGTAAAACAAGGCATAATGACCTCATCCCCTGCACCTACTCCAGCAACTGCCAATGCCATGGAGACTGCAGCAGTACCACTACTGACCAGCTGCACATGCTCTACTTGAAGTTGCTTTTTAAGTTCCGTTTCCAATTCCTTGGCTTTCCAGTGACCTTGGCGCAGACCATCAAACCCATAGCGCATCAGCACACCTGTTTCGAGCACATCGTTGACTTCTTTCCGTTCTAAATCCCCAAACAATTCGAATCCTGGCATCTCGTTGTATTAAAGAGTTTCTAAAAAAGACCGATAGTCCTTAATGTTTTCTAGTTCCTTGGAAGTGAAAAGTTCTCCCATTTCCTGAGCGTTTTGATCCAATACCAACACTGCAGGGAAGGTTGAGGTCTTATTGTAATGCATTACCAGGCGACGTTGTTTTAAAATCGAAATGTCGGTAGTTTTCATATCGTTATTGGTACCATCGAGCATCAACAAAATAAAATTGTCCGACAAGCCATTAAAAGATTCTTGTTTAAAAAAGTCACTGTAGAATTGTTGGCATTCCTTACAATCTGATTTTGTGAAATAGATAAGGATGGGTTTGTTTTCAGATTTGGCGAGTTCTGTGGCGATGTTCAAATCTTTGTTCCAAGATAACTGTACTTCTTGGGCATTTAAAGCCATACTGAAAAGAAAGGCTAATAAAAATAGTTGGTTCCGCATGGTTAAAGACTTTATGTATTCAACAAATATAACTGAAACTTATAGTTAGTCAAAAGGAAAAATGGGCTTAAATTACATTTCCAAAACTGCTTCGTTGAGCTGTTTACGAACTTTTTTGAAAGCGGCGAACATATCGTTTTTGTCCCTATAACCAACCGGTAACAACAATACCGATTTGAGGTTTCTTTTCTTAAGACCTAAAATTTCATCGAAACGCTCGGTATCAAAACCTTCCATGGGACAAGCATCTATTCTTTCAACTGCACAAACTGTCATCAGATTTCCTAAGGCGATATACGTTTGCTTTATTGACCATTCCTGACGTTCTTCTATTGTCATGTCTCGCATCATCGCTTTAAGATCCGCTCTATAGGGCGCCAAAATAATTTCCGGAGTACTGCGTATATCGTTGACATTATCAAAATGGATATCTACATCACCATCGAGAATGTTATCATCAATGCAAATGACCAACAGATGAGAAGCATGGAATACTTGTGCCTGTCCATAGGAATGATTAACCAATTGTTTGCGAATTTCCTTATTCTGAACTATAACCAATTTGATGGTCTGCAATCCGAAAGAGGTGGCAGTTAGATTAAAAGCCTGTTTAAGTGTGTTCAGTTTTTCTTCAGAAAGTATTTCTGAGGCATCAAACTTTTTTGTGGCATAGCGCCATTGTAAACTTTGTATAATATCCATAAGGGATTTCATCTTTGTGCAAAAGTAATTGAAAGCAACGAGAATTGAAATGGTTTGATGTTGTTGATGGTACCTGGGATTTATTAAAATCAAAAAAAAGCCCAGGAACCAACATTGAAATCATAAGCCAATTGACTGACATTTATCTGATTCAGTTAATTTTAACTTGATTTGAAGTCATCAAGGTTGCTATTAAAGATTATTTTTATCTAACACAAAATTTAGAAATCATGAGCGCTCAAAATCAAAATCAAGATCCTAAAAAGGAATCAAAATCCAATTCGGCTACTGAAAAAACGCCAAGAACCAATGCGGATAAATCAAAACAAACGCCACATAAGAAATAGTTTGGATTTTGATTCCTGAAAAAAAGGCTTCTGATGCAAAAAAAAATTCCGGAGCTTTTTTGTTTCTCATAGGGGAAGGAATTATTTTAAATTTTGAATCATAATTCATCTAGAAGTACTAAGACCGCTTCCCCAAATGCGCTAACTCGAGTTAGTTTTACAAGGATTTCAAAACATGTATTTCTGATTTTATGTGTTTCATTGTTATGTGACAGTTTCCATAATTTGAATATCCAACCATGAATTCACGGGCCTTCTTCACTTGGAAAGATATCCTTAATTTTTTCCTATTTGCAATGCAATATCTAGAAAACCTCAAATGTAACTTTCGGAAATTCTAAGGACTTTTACTATCTTGGTTAAAAATTCTCCGCCCAAGGGATTTTCAACAATTAAACTTGCTAACAGACGTTGGAATTAAATAAATGTTCATCTCAGAAACGAAATTCATGAAATCACCTTTTCTTTTTTTAATAGTTTTTAACCTGTTTTTGATAGCCAGTGCCCAAGAAAACTCGGTTTCTGAACAAATCAAGACAGAGCGCGATGTCGAACTCAACAAACTTCAAGAGGAGTTGGTTAATAACCAGATAAAGATCAATAACCTCACCGATCAACTTTCCCAACTCAGCGCAAAGGAATATGGTAAAAAAATCGAATTGCAGGAGCAGATTCAAAAAGAGTTGGACAATAGAATTAAGTTTTTGGAGGAAAGCCCAAAAATCAAGATCAAATCCAACGGGCAACTTGCTTTTACAGAACTCATTAAAATCCAAAAAGATATTCGACCAGCCAAACTCTATCTGTCATCCAATGGATTTTACACCAAACTCGGAAAATTTGACAATTTACAGAACTATACAGAATTCAAATCATGGAAATCGGAATATGACCTCTGGTACAAAAAGGAGAAAGGCAATGATATGACCTTTGATTTTATCAACAAAACAATCTCTTTGATAAGTGACAGCACCAATGAAATTCCCTTGTTTGGATCTATTTCACAATCAGTGAGTTCTGGTATTACGCTCATCATGTCCAGTCTAAAAGGGAAGGACAGGAATCTATTGGACAAAACCCCTCAAGTTTTGATATTACTGAATTCCATTGGACAATTTGAGGCCGAAAAATCAATACTTGATAATGAATGGAAAACCATAGATAGCGAATTGAAAGAATTACAAACAGAATATAGGGTGTTGGTGGATCATCAAATCTCATTTTATGACATAGATAAAACAAAATATGAGGCCTTTTTGGATGCCACTTTAGATTCGGATATTGACGAATTCAAAGTTTACAGCAAAGAGAAAATACTGGAAAAATTAATAGCACTTGAAAATGGAAACAATCCCAATTGGATGGGAAATGTAGAAACCTATATGTACCAAGTGCAATCGATTCGCATACGATTCGGGCAACTGACCGCAAGAATGCTAGGCAATATTGAGAAATACGAAAAACTATTTTCCAAATATACCGATACAGAAAAATTTTCAACCGAATTTGTTGCCAAAGCGACTGATCTAAAATTTGATTTGAAACAAGTAAAGGAAAATTTTATTTTACAATTCAAGCCTAACAAGTATATCGAAGATTCTGCCATCATGTACATTAAAAGATAAATTAAAAAAACTCCATATTTATAGTGAAGTAACAAAACCCTTTGCTATTATATACGTTTCATTAGTCTTTCTGCTGAAGCGAATAATCTGAGTCCTCGACACTAGGTGAGGACTTTTTTTATGTTAGCTCTCTCATACTTAACTCATTTCAAAGAAATCGTAACGCGATTCAATATCGTTAATGTTCTGGTTAAAACCGTCATGATTGAATAAGACATTATTCTATTTTTGGGAAAGAAGCACTAAAAAATAATTAATTATGAAAACCATTGATTTTTTTGAAACCGACCCTTTAAATGTCCTTTCTAAGGATTTTAGAGGCACTAAAAATATTCATTCTATCAATGAATACATGACCCTGATAGAACTCGAAATGGATACTCAAGAAGGAGATATTGCTCTAAAATTGAATGATGGCAATAATGAGAACTTGCACTTTTTGTATAATTCTGCCAATGCAGTGGTAATAAAATCTTTAGTGTCTGACAACGAAAAAAAACTTTCCAAATTCCAGAGTGCCATCGTACATGATAAAAGAGGGAATGATACTTTCCTAAAATTAAAGGCAAACAGCAACTATCGCATGTGCATCATAAAATTAACAAAGTATGATGCTACAAAAAATGTAAATAATCTTTTTACACAATTTGAAAAGGTATTTAATGCAATGTCCAGCGAACACTTCTTCATGCATACAAGAGTTCCAGACCTTCAGATAGGTGAGTATGTAAAGAAGCTATTGGCAATACCAAAAACAGTATTTTCAGAAAAAATGATGGCTGCCGGATACATTAATATCCTTCTGGGTCTAAAACTAAAACTGTATTTGAACTATGTAAAAAATCCTATACCAACTTCCATTCTATCAAGATATGAAATAGAACGCATAAAAAAGGTTTCATCCGATATAAATAACAGTCCGGAACTTAATTATAACATTGATGATTTGTGCAGGGAATGTGGCATCAGTGCAGCAAAATTACAATTGGGCTTTAAGGAAATGCATGGAAAAACGGTATGCAATTTCATCAGTCAGGTACGATTGGAAAAAGCTGAAGAGTTGCTCAAGACCACCGACCTTAATATCTCGGAAATTGTTTACTCTCTTGGATGGACAAGTCGTAGTTATTTCTGTAAAATATTCAAGGAAAAATATCAATGCTCCCCAAAACATTATCAGACATTATTGGCTGGGGCTATTTAGAGTAAGAATTTTTGGAGTTTTTATTTCTAAAATCACTCGGCGTCATATTGTGGGTGTCCCTAAAAATTTTAGAAAAATAACTTTTACTGTTCCAGCCTACCTTTTGCATGATTTCCTGTATGGAGTAGTCCGTATTGAGCAAAAGATTTTTTGCGACCTCCAATCTTGTTTGTTGAATATATCCATTGACGGTAAGCCCGTAAAGTGATTTGAAACCGTTCTGTAGTTTATTGCCATTAAGACCCACTTTATGAGCGATGGTTTGTACCGATCCGAGGTTATCTATTTGTTCTTCAATCAAAGTAATGGCCTCCAAAATTGATTTTACTTCAGATTTCCGGAGCAGATTACGACTGGATTCAATTTTTTCGTCATCGTTATACTGAATCAATTGGTTGGCAAGAATCTGATATGCCTTTCCTTCCAAAAATACCTTTCTTATCAATCCGGTGTGTTCAAAATCTTTTATTTCCTGAAAGAGCCATGATAAAACTAGGCTATACAATCCCTCGTAGTAAAATGTCCTTACAGCTTTCTCATCCTTAAACATGCTTTGTATTTTTGGCTTAGAGAAATTGATTTCGCAAAACATTTTCTTTTTAAATTTCCTCCGGTCTATTTCAAGGCTATAAATATCGGAATAGACATCCTTTGTGAAATTGAGAATGTGTCCATTATGTTGTTCACTGGCAACGATCGCATTTTGAAATTGGCCCAATTCATGGTAGTTTTCAGTATTCCCAAAACGATGTTTCAATGTCCCATCAACACAGAATAAATATTTGAGGGGATGAATGTCGTTCACTACGAATTGGATTTCCAAATCCTCTTGAAAAATGCAGGAATATTGAAGGATGCCCAAACCGCCTTCAAAGTTGATTCCACGGATATAACCTTCCCCCCAATTGGGCGGAAGCGTAATTTGATATTCATTACAGCTTTCGCTATAATCTGTACCAAAACTTTTGGCAAACCCAATGATGACATCCTTTAATGGCAAGGCATTAACCTGAATAGTTTTCAATAGAATAAGAATTTGCATGAAAATACAATTTTTAAATCCATAATTATCATCATTGAATCTATTCTTAATGAAATTGACACAACCTAATGGTTTTTGCAAACGATATCTTATCTGAACAATGGTTAAAAACGTTAATTATAATTTCAATTTCATCAACTCTTTGTCCGACTTTCAAGGTTCTTTGCAAAAAAACCCCAAATAAGAAATTGAGCACAAAAGAAATGGTTTTAGCTAATAGGAGAGAAGAAACTGTGCCCCAACAGTTGACTGCCCTTTTAGAAGCAGATACCCATGAACAGTGGGGGGAAACTTTTATCCGATTTGAGAATGGTATCGGGAAAGGCTCAATAAATACACTTACCTTCAATTGGGGAATCACGTTTACCAATTGGGACGTTACTTTTTCAGAACAGACTTTGCTCAAATTGCATTTTGACGCCAAAACACCTATCGATTTTATTTTTATCAATAAAGGGCATTTAGAGTTCCAAACAGATACACTTCTTAAAACCAAATTAAACAGCTTCCAGAACATCATTATACGTTATAAGCCCAACTCTGATAATACGTTCATCTTCAAAAAAGACAAAAGGGTGGAAATAACTTTTATCCAGATATGGCCGGAAAAATTTCTGAACAAAAAGAACCATAACGTGGAATATCTGAATGATCGTATCAAGAAGTTATTTGATGATTCGTTGAATGAATATTATAATCACTTTGGAAATTACAATCTGCGCATAGCAGACCAAATCCGTGAAATCAACAATACAGTTCATCAAGGCATCATCCGGACGCTTACTATAGAAGGGCATTTGAATATCATCTTGGGACTGCAATTATTGGAACATGAAAATTATTTGAAGCAAGTGTCTTTACCAGAAAATTTAACACAAGGCGATGTTGAAAAAATTCAAAAAGCCTGTGACCTTATAAAGGAGAATTTATCCCAAAAAATCAGTGTGGCAACATTGGCACGCACAGTCTTTATGACACAAAGCAAACTACAATTGGGGTTTCAATTGCTTCATAATCAAACCGTCAATGAATATATTAAGGAAACAAAACTGCTAAAGGCTTGTGAGTTTTTAAAAAATGACAAATACACGGTGTCTGAAATAGTGTATAAAATCGGGCTTAACAGTCGGAGTTATTTCTCCCGTATTTTTTCAGAAAGATTTGGAATGTTGCCGAACAAATATCGAAAGAACCTTAAGTAACCTTATAGTAGAAATTATCTTCCCAAAAATAATGTATCGCGTTATTCTATGATTTTTTAAAGTCAAGGTTGACCAGTCTTTACTGCTAATTTTATGTAAATCTAAAACTATACATATTATGAGCACACAACAGAATTCAGAAAATGAAAGAAGGGACACTTCCCGAAACGAAGGAAATGATACTCCGCTAGTGGGTGATAGAAGAAATCAACAACAGCATGAAGAGAATCGCAGTAGAAATGAAGGTTCTAATCAAGGAAACAAAGAAAACGATAGAGGTAATAATTCCCAATCTGGAGAAGGAAGAAATCAACAGCAAAAGGAAGAATATCGGCGTCAAACTGAAGGTGCCAGTAGAGGTTCCAATCAAGAAAACAAAGAGAACGAAAGAGGAAGTACCTCTCAATCAGGAGACCGAAGAACCCAAAAGCAAGATGAAGAGCCTCGCCGCCAAAATGAAGGTTCCCGTGAAAGCTCCAACAATGAAATAAATAGGGCCCAAAATGACAACACCCGTTGGGATGACGAAGAGAATACTAGAAATAAGCCCAATTATAGTCCGGAGAAAGACCCGAATCTTAATCCACAGTCCAAAAAACAAGACGAAAGACAACCTTAAAAATAATTTAATCTCAATTTAAAAATATTTTGATATGAAAACATTAGAAGATTTATTTGAACACCAGCTTCAGGATTTATACAGCGCAGAAAAACAACTTATAGCCGCCTTACCTAAAATGGTTGAAAGTGCAACAGACCCAAAACTTAAAAAAGCATTCGAAAGCCATTTGGAAGAAACAAAAACTCACAAAAAAAGGCTGGAAGATGTTTGCAAAGAATTAGGGATGAAGCCAGAAGGCGAAAAATGTAAGGCTATGGAAGGCCTCATCAAAGAAGCCGAAGGTTTTATCAAAGAGAAGAAAGATGATGATGTCCACAATGCAGGTATTATCGCTGAAGCTCAAAGAGTGGAGCACTATGAGATATCAGGTTATGGAACCGCAGTGCGCTATGCAAAAGAACTAGGTCATGACAAAGTTGCCAAAACTCTAAAATCCACTTTGGACGAAGAATATGCAGCCGATGAAAAACTCAATAAAATGGCTGAAGGCCGATTGAACAAAAAAGCCATAAGCTAAATTTTGGCTTCTTTGTAAGTTATTAAAATTTGAAAAGAAACCCTTAAAAATCTTAAGGGTTTTTTATTTATAATTCTATAATGGATTTCAGCATGAAATTGTCATAAGCCATTATTCCCATCCCAAAAAACGATAAGACGATGAAAAAAATACTAATGTTATTGACTTCTCATGAGAAAATGTTAAACACCGACAATAAAACAGGCCTGTGGCTTGGAGAATTTACAGACCCATATTATGAATTTCGGGACAAAGATTATACTGTGGTTCTTGCCAGCCCAAATGGTGGTTTCCCTCCCATTGATCCCATAAGTGAACTTACCGAAAATATCACAGCGACTAACAGAAGATTTAAGAATGATGATTTTGCACAGCATGCACTAAAGCATACCTTAAAATTAGAAGATGTCTCCTCGGAAGATTATGATGCACTCTTTTATCCTGG
>JBGTDZ010000227.1:0-2245 GCA_041748055.1 Aquaticitalea sp. | reverse complement strand
TTAACAACAACAGAAACGGAGGCAGAACTTCTGGGCAAGAACGAAATGCTTCAAATATACCGGCCACGGGAAAAATTTTCTAATAAGGGTGATTATGGACATGCATTGATTATCGGTGGAAGTTATGGAAAAATAGGTGCTGTTACATTGACAAGTAGAGCGGCGTTATCTTCCGGCGCAGGATTGGTAACATGCTATGTTCCTAAATGTGGTTATCAAATAATACAAACGGCTTTCCCGGAAGCAATGACAATTACCGATACCGACGAAAAATTGATTTCGGATATCCAGTTTGAGATAGAACCAACTTCGATTGGCATTGGTATCGGAATGGGAACAGATGAGAAATCGATCACGGCATTTAAAAATTTTCTGAAGAAAAACAAAAAACCATTGGTCATAGATGCCGATGGAATCAACATATTGTCAAAACAAAATGATCTTTTAAAACTGTTGCCAAAAAATACCATCCTCACGCCACACCCAAAAGAACTGGAGCGTTTAATAGGGAAGTGGAAGGACGATTTTGACAAATTGAAAAAAGTTAAGGAGTTTTCAAAGTCCTATAACTTAATAATCGTAATCAAGGGCTCACATACCATTACAGTCTATCATGACAAGTTGTACATCAATTCTACAGGCAACCCTGGATTGGCCACCGCTGGAACAGGCGATGTATTAACTGGAATCATAACTGGTTTAAATTCTCAAGGCTATGAACCACTGAGTGCCGCAGTGTTTGGTGTTTATTTGCATGGAAAATCAGCCGATATTGCAGTCAATGATTTAGGATATCAAAGCATGATCGCCAGTCATGTAATTGACTATCTCGGAAAAGCCTATATCGATTTATTTGCGCCACCAGAAGACCAACCGCCACCGCCTTCAGAAGATCAGGAAAAGAAACAAAAAGTGAAAACTAAATAAAAAAAAATGCCACTCTTAAAAAATGGCATTCTTGGTGATTGGTAATAATATTATATTTTCAATTCGGTAAAAAGTTCAATAAGCTTTGGATCTGATGGTCGTGGCGCATCAGGGTTTACCACGTTTCCATTTGGGTCAATCAAGATGAATCTCGGAATGCCGTTGATTTTATAGTTTTTTACAAATTCTGAGTTCCAGTCATTATCTGCAAACAACTGAATGCCTCCCAATTCTTTCTCTGCAACCATTTTTTTCCATATATCATAATCCTTTTGTTGGTCTATGGAAATACTTACGAATTCTATTTTCTTATCATGAAATTGCTTTTCAACTTTCTTAAGAGATGGAATTTCAGCTTTACAAGGACCACACCAAGTTGCCCAGACGTCAACATACACATATTTTCCGTTTAAATCTTTTAATGACGTTTTGCCTCCTTTGTAATTTTCATAGTCAAAAGTAGGAGAAGTAGCGCCCATAGGAAATTCCTTTTTAAGAGCGATTTTTTCACCAAAATAGCCTTTATATGATTTTAGCATAGGCTCTAAATCCCTTTTCATGCTATTGGTAATGATGGTATCTATATCCTTGTTTGAAGTATAAAATTCAGAAAGTCTTATTTTGATGTTTTCAAAAGTGGAATCCAAATTTGAATCGTCCAAATCGTCTAAATTCGCAAACAAATCTTCCTGCAACAAAGAATATTTGGCCAAATAGTTGCTATTTTCTGAACCTTCACCAGTGTAGGAAATGGATTCATCAAACTGTTTTGTGTCTAGGGAAAGGTTTATTTCATAGCCATTTTTCAAGAAAATTGGTGTGCTTTCATTGCCATCAGAAAGGTAATAGATGCCAGATTGTAATTTTAAAGTATCCTTAAATGAACCGTCGGGATTGATGCTGATGATTTTAGAAAAATCTCGATTCGAAATTTTAATAGAATCACTGAATTTGTTGTTGATGTTACCAGAAAGAGTAGCATAATCCTTAGCTTTTTCTCGTTCTTTTTTACATCCAAAAATGGATAATGCTATGAATAATAAAAGTAATTGCTTCATCAGAATTATTTATGTTTTTCAAAAATATGATTTTGATCTCTTTTTTCCACGAAGTTGAATTATTATTAACATTTGTTGCATAATCTATATGTAATGTTGAATTTTGAGGCATTAAATTTTGAATATGTCAATTGTCCACCAAATATCATCGGAAACACTTGAAATAAAGACGATCAGTGATATTATTTTTCAGAACAGAAAAATAGAATTGTCAAAAGCTTCCATTGAAAAAATTATTGAGTGTAGAACTTATTTAGATG
>JBGTDZ010000226.1:0-2247 GCA_041748055.1 Aquaticitalea sp. | reverse complement strand
GATTTAAAACTGGTGTTTGCAAAAATATGAATGCGAGTTTTTTGTTGAAGAAGATGGAGATTGTTTAAATCGATAGATAATCCCTTTCTTTCCCTTCGAGCGAAGTCGATAACGCTTCATTGCCCATTTTCATATTTAGGTCTCGACTGCGCTCGACCTGACAAAAAAACCCTTACTGTTTCCAGAAAGGGGTCAATCAACTTATTAAAACTTAAAATTATTCTTTGATTTTTAAAGAGTCCAATGCGTGAAAAAAGAAATCCTGCTCGTCATTCATAGATACAAACAAACCATTGGGAAATTTTGGCCCCAGAGATTGTGTGGTCACATCACAACCGTCAGTCTCCAAGCTGCCTAAATTCAATTTTTTAACAAAGGTATTATCACTTCGTTTAAAGAAATTAAATGTATGGTCTTGTTGGTCAGATACGATGATGTAACCTTTATCTCCTGAATAGGTTGCAATGGCAATGCCCTCAATGTCGTCTCTAAAATGCTCACTTCCAAACATCGAAATTTCTTCGTTCCCCTTCTCCGGGTCAGCGTAGTACTTTCTGATGCCCACGCCTTCATCAGAATAATACACAAAACCCAAGGCATCATCAACTGCAATGGCTTCAATTTCCTTTTTCCCACTGAAATTTCCAAATTTTCTGATCAAATTTGTTTTCACACCTAGAGAATCTGAAAACAATTCATACTGATATAAATAATTGTTAGTCGGTCCAAATTTTCTACTGACAATAATTGAAATTGCACCGGTTTCTGGTTTTTTGTAAATGGAAACGCCCATCGGTCGCTTCATGCTGATATCTGTTTCGTCTTCAAAAACCTTGAACTCTCCCAATGGCAACATATCTGGAACGGAATACACTCTTATTTGGTTCTTTTCACGTTCTGTAAACACCATAATATCCGTTTTGGTGGAATCTGTTAAGGCAAAATCATATTCTATATCCACATTATTTGGATAATTTATATTGGTCAAACTATTTTCTTGAATAATCTGTCCATCCAAATTAAAGGCATAGACACCGCCATTTACCTCATCTTTATCGGTACCAAAAATGATGCTCAATTCTGGGTTTTCTTTGTTTATCCAAATGGCTGGGTCGTCTGTATCGTGTGGTGTTTTTTGGGTCACCAAGGTTGGTTCAATAGCTGGTAACTCGACCTTGCATGCTGTTATCAATAGAATAGAAACAATCAATAGGCAATATCTCATGACTCTATTTTTTGAATAAATCATATTTCAAACCAAAAGTAAGACGCGTTTGGTAATACTCCATTTGCATGGTTCTACCGCTCACACCTTGGTAATAGCGCAATGGTTGGTTAGTAAGGTTATTGATATCCATGTAAAAACGCAGGTTACTGGTAATGGATACATTCGCATTGAAATCCAAAAAGAATTGCTCATCATAATATCTATCTTCAAAAGCACGACCACCAATTTCATCCACGTACGCATCAGAATAATTGCTTGACAATCTAAAACTCATTTTCTTTGTGGCATATCCTAAAGACGCATTGAAAATGTTTGGAGCGGTAGCAGGCAAATCAAGATCATCACGTTCTTCACCGTCTTCATTTCTGATACCATTGGCATCTGAAGATAAATGCGTATAATTTAGGTAGATACTGAAATTTTTAGCAAAACCAGGCAAGAAATCCAATTGGCGTTGCAATGCAGCTTCAAACCCTAAAATGGATGCATCATCACCGTTGAATGGTTGATACACCTCATAACCATCTTCATCTTCAAACTGAAAAACATACGTAAAATCCTGAATGTCTTTGTAAAACACACCTGCTGAAACAATACCAACGGATTTAAAATAATGCTCTCCCATCAAATCAAAGTTCATGGAAGTTGTAGGGTCTAAATTGGGATTTCCCAATGTGATTTCTTGGTCCTCGTTATTAACTTCCCTAAAAGGAACCAAATCCACATAATTGGGTCTAGCAAGTGTATTAGTCCATGCAAAACGGATTACAGTGTTTGGTGACCAGTCATATTTGAAATGAACGCCCGGTAAAATATTGGTATAGGAATTTTCAGCTTTAATTTGATTGGTGCCATCAAAATCACCATCTTCATTAAATATGATTTCGTTACCCGTACTATTGTTACTGGTGTGCTCTACTCTCAAACCTGCCAAAACGCTTAATTTAGAAGAGAGTTTTTGATTGGTCATCGCATACCCTGCATAGACATTTTCATCGACATCAAAATTTGCCGTCAAA
>JBGTDZ010000225.1:0-8887 GCA_041748055.1 Aquaticitalea sp. | reverse complement strand
TTTGGAGAGATATAATTTCCGCAATTCGGATGCTTGGATTATGGGAGACATCTTTGGTTTCATTTTTCAATTTCAACTTCAATCTTCATACAAGCCCAATCGATTTTTTAGTAACTGCAGTTCCAATTGCAACGCTTCAATACGCTCCAACAGATTTAAGGCCGTGTCAATACCCTCATAATTGAGACGTAAATCGTCATGAAGGCGTATCATGGATTCCAATCTCTTAATATGGTTCTGATGGATACTTGGTGAAGTTTCCACCGTTGTGATTTCGATAAGTCCGTAATCATATAATCCTTCAAGGAATGTAGTCTCTACTTTATAATGCGTGCAAAGCGTTGTTATCGGGATATAGTGCTCTGTGTTCATGAGTTCAGATTTTTTAGTTCAGTGAACAGTTCTTTTTCCTTTGGTGATAGGTTGCTAGGCATTTTGACTTCATAAGTGATGTACAGATCGCCAAACTGTCCTTCTTTTTTGTAAATAGGGAAGCCTTTTCCTTTTAACTTCACCTTTGTTCCATTTTGTGTTTCTGGTTTCACGTTTAACTTTACTTTACCGTCAAAAGTTTGGACAGTGACCTCCCCGCCCAAAAGTGCCGTGTACAGATCAATGCTTTCTGTGCTGTATAAATTGGCGCCATCTCTCTTAAAATTGGTATGGTTCGCAATGGTAAACTGAATCAGCAAATCACCTTTTGGACCTCCATTGATGCCTTCACTACCTTGCCCTTTTATTTTTATGACCTGACCATTTTCCACACCTGCAGGAATGGTCAATCTGATGTTTTTGCCATTGACAGTCAAAACTTGTTTATGGGTTTCGTAAACATCCTTTAAGTTGAGTTTCAACTCGGCATTAAAATCCTGACCTCTAAAGGCTGTTGAACGGCCTCTTCCTCTAGATGCACCACCACCTCCAAACATGGACTCAAAGAAATCGGAATAGTCATTGCCACCAAAATCCGCTCCTTCAAAACCTTGATGTTGGTATTGGCGCTGGGATTGCTGCTGACTTTGTGCGGCTTCGTAAGCGTCGCCATGCTTCCAGTCTTTACCGTATTTATCGTACTTTTTACGATTTTCAGGACTGCTCAAGACTTCGTTTGCTTCGTTGATGTCCTTAAACTTTTGTTCGGCCTCCTTGTTGTTTGGGTTGAGGTCGGGATGATGTTTTCTTGCGAGTTTACGATAGGCCTTCTTTATTTCGGCTTCGGAAGATTTCTTGTCAATACCCAATATTTTGTAATAATCTATAAATGCCATAGTGTTGATGGATATACTTTTTCATCAATCAGATGAATTTCCCCACTAAAATAGCCAATTTTTACCGTAACTTCAATTGTTTTACTGTTTAGAAAACCCTTATTTTTGTATTATGCACAACATCCTACAAGAGTATATACCCCATCAGGCGATTCCATATGTTCTGGACTTATTAAAGCATGACCACCTTACGGTCAAAATAAAGAACGAGCGTAAGACACGTCATGGCGACTATAAAAAGTTACCAAATAACAAGCACCAAATTACAATCAACAGGAATTTAAACCACTATCGGTTTTTAATTACTTTAATTCATGAGATTGCGCATTTTGAAGCCTATCAAAACCACAGTCGCTTTATAAAACCGCATGGAAAGGAGTGGAAGCAGACCTTTCAATATTTGATGTTGCCTTTATTGAATCCACAGATTTTTCCAGAGGATTTGTTGCCATTGCTTGCAAGGCATTTTAAGAATCCAAAAGCAAGTAGTGATACCGATGTGAAGTTGGCATTGGCAATGAAACAATATGACCAACCAACTGATAAAACTTATATTTTTGAAGTGCCCCTTGGCAGTCAATTTAAAATGTACAATGGCCGGGTTTTCAAAAAAGGGGTAAAGAGACGTACGCGCCATGAAGGTGTTGAAGTGGCATCAGGAAGGGTGTATCTCTTTAATCCGAATGCTGAGGTTGAATTAGTTGGCAGTTTGCAAGTAGGGTAATTTTACTCGCAGCTTGCAGTCGATAAATCAAAATTCATTTTTGACAATGAATAAAAAACAAGAATAATGAATAAAAATTATTACGCCATATTAATGGCAGGAGGCGTTGGGTCTCGGTTTTGGCCAGTGAGTACGCAGGATTTTCCAAAACAATTCCACGATATGTTGGGTACTGGCGATACCTTGATTCAAAAAACGTTTCATAGGCTGGCGAACCTGATACCGCAGGAAAACATCTTTATTCTTACCAATGAGTTATATAATGATTTGGTTTTTAAACAATTGCCACAAGTGACAAAACGTCAAGTTTTGTTGGAACCAGCCATGAGAAATACTGCACCTTGTATTCTGTACGCTGCGCTGAAAATCCAAAAGGAAAATCCAGATGCTGTGATGATTGTGGCTCCAAGTGACCATTGGATTGAAGATGAGCAAACCTTTTCCAAAAACGTACAGCAGGCCTTCGATTTTTGTGAAAGCAATGATGCCTTGATGACCCTTGGGATCCAACCCACGTTTCCAAATACAGGTTATGGTTATGTTGAGTTTGATAAAAATTCAGAAGACCACATTAAGCAAGTACACCAATTTAGGGAGAAACCAGATTATGAAACAGCTAAATCTTTCATCTCCCAAGGCAATTTTTTATGGAATGCAGGCATTTTTATGTGGAGCGCAAAAAGCGTCATCAAGGCCTTTCAATTTAATCAACCTGAATTGTTTGAACTATTTGAAAAAGGAATCAATCTTTACAATACGGACGATGAGCGAATGTTCATTTTGGAAAATTATTCCAAGGCAGAAAACATTTCGGTGGATTATGCAATCATGGAACAGTCCAAAAATGTGTTTGTGTTGCCAGCTGAATTTGACTGGAACGACCTTGGTACATGGGGAAGTTTGTATGATAAATTGGAAAAGGATACAAATGGCAATGCCGTTGTGAACGCCCGAACCTTGACCGAAGATGCTTCCGGAAATATGATTCGAACCAACTCCGATAAAATAGTGGTCATCGATGGGTTGAAGGATTATATTATTGTCGAAAAAGACGATGTTTTGCTTATATTTCCCAAATCAAAAGAACAAGGTATTAAAAAGGTGCTTCAAAAAGTAAAAGACAAATTTGGAGAAAAATATGGCTAATAACGATAACACATCTAAATCTTCAGAGGGGCAGCAAGAGAAAAGAGAAGAGGCCTTAAAGGAAAATATCCTGAAAAGGGAAGCTCAACAAGAGCAGGAAAAGCAGGAAGCCTTGCAAAAGGAAGAAATAAGGAAAGAAAAATCGGTCGAACATTCCAAGAAAGCCGTTAAAGAAGGCACACATGGTTTATGGAAAAGTATTCGGGGCTTTTTTGGTGAGCTACTCGATTTTAGGGAAGATACCGACAGAGATGCTACCCTAGCTGCGATAAAGGCTGATATTCCTTTCAAGGGCGCCACTGCATGGATTCTGATCTGCTCTATTTTTGTGGCTTCGGTTGGCTTGAACGCCAATTCCACTGCCGTGGTTATTGGCGCCATGTTGATTTCCCCATTGATGGGCCCTATTTTGGGCATCGGATTATCGGTAGCCATCAATGATGTTGATACGCTCCGAAAATCACTCATCAATTTTGGAGTGATGATTGGTTTGAGTTTGTTTACTGCTTTTCTGTTTTTTTACAGTTTTCCTTTAAATCAGGAGACCTCCGAACTATTGGGACGTGTAAAACCAGATATCCGTGATGTACTCATTGCCTTTTTTGGTGGTTTGGCATTAATTATAGCACGTACCAAAAAAGGGACCATCGCCTCTGTTATTTTTGGTGTTGCTATTGCGACCGCTTTGATGCCACCTTTGTGTACTGCAGGTTATGGGCTTTCTCAAGGCAATTTTAAATATTTTTTCAGTGCCATGTACCTTTTTACTATCAACACGATTTTTATTGCGTTGGCAACTTTTATAGTTGTAAAGATTTTGGGATTTCCGATGTTTAAATATGCGAACTCTGCCAAACGTAAGCGAATTGGAAATATAGCAACAATTATAGCCATCGTGGTGATGATTCCGGCGATCTATACCTTTGTGGATGTGTTGCAACAATCTAAGTTTGAAAGTGCCGCTCGTAATTTTATCGAGAGGGAATTAAATGCTTTGCCACATGCAGACTATATAAAGAAAAATTCAACCTTTAAATATTCAGGAGTTAAGGACAAACCTTCTTTATTGGAATTCAACAGTTTTGGGTTGGATGTCATTCCAGAGACGACAATTTCGGTTTTAAAAGAGCGATTGAAAGCACCTAAATATGCAGCCTTAAAAAACAGCGATTTTGTGTTTAATCAGAATCGATTTAAAAACTTGGATAATCTTACTTTTATGACTGAATTACGGTATCGGGATTCCTTGGATCTATTGTCGCAAGCCGAAAAAATAACGTTTTTGGAAGATAAAATAAGGAAGTTGAATAAATACGAACGCTTGCAGATTCCATTTGATGAATTGACCAAGGAAGTGAAAATCAATTATGAACATATTGAGCGCTTATCGTATTCCAGCGTCATTTCTTCCAACTTTTCAAAAATTGACACCATAGCCGTTTTTACAGCCAAATGGGACGAGGCAAAAATAAATAGTGATGGTGTTGGCAAGGAAATAAAAAAGTTGTATCGTTGGCTAAAACTAAAATATGATTTGGATACTTTAGTGGTTCGGCGCGAACAGTAATACGGTTATGAAGGATTGGCGTTTAAGTTGAAATAATTCTTCAAAAATCAATCTTCATCTTCCTCCAAATACATTTTTTGAACACGCTTGAACAAGTCGGAAGAATATACAAAGTTGGTCACGGCTTCATTATCCGTTTTAAAAATGTTTTTATTGGAGCCTTCCCATTCTTTAATGCCATCTTTCAAGAAAACCACTTTTTTGCCTATTTCCATTACAGAATTCATATCATGGGTATTAATGACCGTGGTAATGTCATATTCTTCAGTAATTTCCTGAATCAAGTTATCTATGACTGTTGCCGTACTTGGATCTAAACCTGAATTTGGTTCATCACAAAATAGATATTTTGGCTTGTTGACGATAGCTCTGGCGATGGCAACACGTTTTTGCATCCCACCGGAAGCTTCACTGGGAAGTTTATTATGGGCATCAGAGAGATTGACACGGTTTAAAACAAAATCAACACGGTCGTTCATTTCGCTTTTGCTTTGTCTGGTGAACATCCGCAATGGGAATTTCACATTTTCTGCTATGGTCATAGAGTCGAACAATGCACTGCCTTGAAAAACCATTCCCATTTGCGCCCTTAACTCACGTTTGTCATCATCGGACAGTTCTGAATAAACTTGACCATCATAGGAAATGGTTCCTTTGTCTGGCACAAATAAGCCCAATAGACATTTTAAGAATACGGTTTTACCAGAACCACTTTGGCCAATAATCAAATTGGTCTTTCCTTTTTCAAATTTTGTGCTAATCCCGTTTAATACTTCGGTGTCACCAAATGATTTGTGAATATCTTTTACTTCAATCATCAGCTCAATAACATTTGGGTTAAAATATAATTCAAAAGAATGATCATCACACTCGTCCATACGAAGGAGGTCGTGCTGGCCTTGCCCACTTCAAGCGCTCCACCTTTCATGTAATACCCATAATAGGATGGAATGGTTGCCAATAAAAATGCAAACACAAAAGTTTTTATAAAGGCATAGACCATATGGAAAGGCTGAAAGTCCATTTGAACACCTATAATATAGTCTTCCAGCGAACTAAACCCTCCATAAACACAGGCTGCCATACCACCGACAATTCCCAAAAACATGGCAATTGAAATGACGAACGGATAAAGCATTAGGGCGACAAATTTTGGAAACACTAAATAATTAATGGCATTGATTCCCATCACTTCGAGGGCATCAATTTGTTCGGTAACACGCATGGTTCCGATACTGGAAGTAATGAAAGAGCCCACTTTTCCGGCCATAATGATGGAAATGAATGTAGGCGCAAATTCCAAAACTACCGATTGTCTTGTTGCAAAACCAACCAACGATTTTGGAATCAATGGGTTGTTGATGTTCAATGCAGTTTGAATAGTGACAACACCACCCACAAAGAAGGAAATAAATGCCACGATTCCTAAGGAACCAATGATCAAATCATCTATGTCCTTAAAAATCAATCGTCGCATCACCGACCATTTGGTGGGCTTGCGAAACGTTTCCTTGATCATTAAAAAATAAGCACCTATATTATGGATATATGACATAGTAAAATTTGTGACTGCTAATGTAAAAAAATCTACAACGTTATTAACCTTTATTTAAAATTAAGATTATCTTAAATGCCTTATTTTTGTCTTATGAAAAAGAAATATCTCCAATGAAGCATATAATTGTACTTCTCATCATCATCTTATTCATAGTTTCCTGCAAGGCACAAAATGAAATCATAGTTCCCAAATATGCTGCAGAAATTACGGATAACCAACAACCCAAGCTTATTGTAGGTATTGTGATCGATCAGATGCGATATGATTACTTAACACGGTTTAATTCAAAATATGGCGATGGTGGTTTTAAACGCATGATCAATGAGGGTTTCAATTGTAAGAACAATCATTTTAATTTCGTACCAACATACACAGGTCCAGGGCACGCCTCTGTGTATACAGGAACTACCCCCAAATATCACGGTGTTATAGGGAACGATTGGTATGACAAAGAAATCAAAAAATCCGTCTATTGCTCCAGTGATGACTCGGTGCAGTCGGTTGGAACGACGGATAGAGCAGGGCAAATGTCGCCACATCGCATGAAAACCACCACGTTTGCTGACGAAAACAGATTGTTTACCCAAATGCGCGGAAAAACAGTTGGCATTTCATTAAAAGATAGAGGCGCTGTTCTGCCTGCCGGTCATACTGCCAATGCCGCGTATTGGTTTCATGGCAGGGACGAAGGAAATTGGATTTCGAGTACTTTTTATATGAATGAACTTCCAAAATGGGTGAATGATTTTAATAGTAAAAAATCAGTGGCCTCATATTTTAAAGAATGGAATACCTATTATGATATAAATTCCTATACAGAGAGTGGTGGCGACTTAAATGCATATGAAGGTGGTTACATAGGCAAGAATACTGCCACTTTCCCTTATGATTTGGAAGCATTAAAAACGCAAAACGGCAATTTCGATCTGATTAAATTATCGGCTTATGGCAATGATATGACGACCGACTTTGCTATTGCTGCCATTGATGGTGAGCAATTAGGGAAGGATGATTTTACGGATGTTTTGGCCATTAGCTATTCGACACCGGATTATGTTGGTCATAATTTTGGTGTCAACTCCAAAGAAGTTCAGGACACATACATTCGGTTGGATAAAGAATTGGAACGGCTCTTTGCGTATCTGGATACCAATGTTGGTAAAAATGAATACACCGTATTTTTGACCGCTGACCATGCCGCTGTTGAAGTGCCGGCGTATTTGCAAAGTGTCAAAATACCCGCAGGCTATTTTGATAGTAGCGAGTTCAGGAAAAAAATATCTGATTTTGTCACTGCCAAATTTGGAGCTTCAGATTTGATTGAAAATAATTCCAACAGTCAGATTTTTTTAAACAGGGCTAAGTTTTTGGAATTGGGATTCATCCTCGAAGAAGTACAGCAAATCATCGCCAATGAAATCATTCATTATAAGCATATAGATAAAGTTTTGACCGCCTCTACATTGAATAATAATTCATTTAGTTCAGGCATTGAATCGTTGTTACAAAATGGTTATCACCAAAAGCGTTCTGGTGATGTGATTTATGTGCTAGATCCAGCGGTGATTTCTTATAGTAAAACAGGTTCTACGCATGGTTCTTCTTTTAATTACGATACACATGTACCTTTATTGTTTTTTGGAAAGGGCATAAAGCATGGTGAAACCTTAGAGAAAACAACCATCATTGATATTGCTCCTACCATGTCTGTTTTACTGGGAATCAGTTTCCCAAATGCCTCGATTGGTCAACCCTTGGAATTTGTATTGGATTAAATAGATTAATTTTATTTGACGATGATTATTACTTCAATTTCTATTGCCAAAAGAAAGAAAATTTAAGAGGCTTTTACTCCAGGTTTTTTATGGCGATTAATATGGTTATGGAATTTGTGTTTTCTTTGAAACTTAATCATTTTGAACCTTAAGTGATCAAATAGCAAGCCCAACATTAAAATTAGGGCAGCGAAAATTAAAGTATTAAACGCGATGATAGTAAACAAAAATCCACCAATTAAACCTCCAATAAAGAAAAAACCGATAATATATAGCCGTAATTTTATGGTGGAAATTATCTTTTTTTGATGCGGATGTTGTTTTGCAAAAAACAGCTGTGATATTTCAATTCCAAGGTCAGTGAAAAGTCCTGTTAAGTGTGTGGTTCTTACAATGGCATTGGAAATTTTTGTCACAAAGGAGTTCTGAACCCCCATAGCAAATAACAGCGAACAGGCTATAATATGAGCAGATTCTAAAAATGAAATATCATATAATACTGCGACTGATATGAGCGTTACCGATTCTAAAATAGTAGGAAGGACAAAAATATTTAGCTTTTTTGATGCATTCACATATTCAAACAAAAAACTTGATACGAAGGATCCAAAAAGAAACGAGACTATATAAAGCAGGTATACGCTCCCTTTCCAAAATTCGAACTTTGAGACATCATTCAAAAATAAAGCAAAATGGCCAGTGACATTCGTTGTCAGTTCATGTATCCCCAAAAACCCAGTCACGTTAACAATGCCAGCTATAAAAGATAGGACGGTTGCAATTCGCAAATTGTGCTTAAAAGTTCTACTTTTACCTTGATGCCTGAACATTTGTTTAGTTGATTATTTT
>JBGTDZ010000224.1:0-11190 GCA_041748055.1 Aquaticitalea sp. | reverse complement strand
CCAACAACTGCTGTCATTTTTCGCACCTGCCTGAATTTTCCTTCTGTAATGGTAATGGAAATCCACGAAGTTTTGCCATGACGGGTATTACGTATGTTTTTGGCACGTTCCGGTAAATCCGGATCTTTTTCCAACCTAATTGCGCTACATGGTTTGGTTTTGTATATAAATCCTTCAATACTTATTTCGACTCCCTCTTTTAATCTAATTAATGCTTCCTCGGTAATTACACCATCCACTTGGGCATAATATTCTTTTTCAATTGTTTTGGAACGAATATATTGGCTCATCTGACCATCGGTAGTCAACAGTATCAAACCTTCGGAATCTTTGTCCAATCGGCCTATTGCCATAATCCCTTTTGGAAAGTCAAACAAACTGCCCAAAAAATTGCTGTTTCTTTGATGGCGGTCATTACTCTCAAACTGGCTAAGAAAGCCATAGGGTTTATAAATTTTAAAATGCTTGTGAAGCTCTTTTTTATTTGATTCCATTCAATAAATTGTAAACTAGCACTTTGGTTATTTTTTGACCGTTTGCTGTTTTGCGGATTTCATCAAAGGGAAAACGAAAATCACATCCCATTTTATATTCGCTGCAACCATAGGCAACATTGCCTTTTATGACCGTTCCCTTAATGCATTTTGGACATTTGAGGATTTCAGGAGAAGCCGAATTTATTACTTTAGCGCGTTTTTGAGTAATAATTTTTTTGGGTTCTTTCACTTTTTCAAAAGAAATATTTGCTTTCTCGGTCTCGCTTCGCACTTCATAAACCAATTCATCCACCATACGTTTCATGTTGTTGATAAATGACGTAGGACTATAGGTTCCTTTTTCTATGTCCTTTAGTTGTTTCTCCCATTGCCCGGTCAATTCAGCTGACTTCAGAAGCTCGTTTTGAATGATATCAATAAGTTGAATACCAGTAGAGGTGGGCAACACTTGTTTTTTATTTCGAACAATGTAATTACGCCGAAACAAAGTCTCGATGATATTGGCCCGTGTGGAAGGTCGACCAATACCATTTTCCTTCATCAAATCCCGAAGCTCATCATCATCAATCTGTTTGCCAGCGGTTTCCATGGCGCGTAGAAGGGAAGCTTCCGTAAATTGTGCTGGAGCTTTTGTTTGCTTCTCCAGAAACGATGGCTCATGCGGCCCCTTTTCACCTTTGATAAAAGTCGGAAGGATATCAGGTTCCTTTTTATTTCCTTCAATTGCTTCAAATACTTCACGCCAGCCTTTTTTTAAAATTTCCTTCCCGGTGGCCTTAAAATTTGCATCGGCGACCTTTCCAATCACTGTGGTATTAGAAACCAAGCAATCATCATAAAACACAGCGATGAACCGTCTGGTAATGATGTCATATACCTGTTGTTGATTGTGCTGTAGATGACTTTCAACTCCTGTAGGAATGATGGCATGGTGGTCAGTCACTTTCTTGTCATTAAAAACATAGGTGGATTTTTTTATCTTTTTACCTAATAAAGGTTGGGTCAAGGTAGCATATTTGGTCAAATTCTTCAAAATGCCAGCGACTTTCGGATATACATCGTTAGGAAGAAATGTCGTATCCACTCTCGGGTAGGTTACAACTTTCATTTCGTATAAAGTCTGCACAATTTTTAAAGTATCTTCTGCCGAAAAACCAAATTTGTTATTGCAATATACCTGTAGTCCGGTAAGATCAAAAAGTTTGGGCGCATATTCTTTACCCTTCTTTTTATTGACGGAATCAACTTCAAATTCCTGCTCCTTCACCTTATTGGACAAGGCCTCACCATCTTCCATTTTTAAAAAACGTCCTTCATCATAGTGAAACAACGTATCTCTATAACGTGTCTGTAATTCCCAATAAGGTTGTGGCACAAAGCTTTCAATCTCCTTATATCGGTTTACAACCATCGCCAAAGTTGGAGTTTGCACACGACCGACCGAAAGTACTTGTTTGTTGCCACCATATTTTACAGTGTATAAACGCGTTGCATTGATGCCCAACAACCAATCACCAATAGCCCTTGAAAAGCCAGCATAATACAGATTATCGTAGGTCGCCGAAGGTTTTAAGTTTTTAAACCCTTCCTTTATAGCTTCAGATGTCAACGATGAAATCCATAAGCGTTTGACTTCTCCCTTGTAATTTGCTTGTTGCAGCACCCAACGTTGTATCAATTCACCTTCCTGTCCGGCATCCCCACAATTAATGACCAATTCTGCTTTGTCAAATAAGGCTTTCACTATTTTGAACTGTTTTTGGATGCCATCGTTCTCTACCACTTTCGTCATGAATTTTTCTGGGAGCATGGGCAAATTGTTCAAATCCCAGCTTTTCCAATAAGGTTTGTAATCGTTGGGTTCCATTAAGGTGCAAAAATGCCCAAAAGTGTAGGTAACTGCATAGCCATTTCCTTCAAAATAGCCGTCGTGTTTAGTGTTGGCACCCAAAACGGAGGCAATTTCACGTGCTACACTAGGCTTTTCAGCGATACAGACCTTCAAGGATATTTTTGGATTTATGTTAAAATAAGGGATGCAAAATAAGTAAAATAATCATCAAGAATTGAATATTATAATACCAAATTTGACAATACCTCGATTTAAATGCGTTAAACCTAAAAGGATTTCGACTAATAAAATCAAATTTACTTTTAGATATTGAACACACAAAGAAAGTTTAAAAATTAAAAGATAACCATTATGAAAATAGGAATTATAGGAAGTGGAAATATTGGAGGAAATTTAGGCAAACATTGGGCAAAAGCAGGACATGAAGTACTGTTCAGTTCCCGTCATCCCGAAGCATTGAATGATTTGGTACGGGAATCAGAAGGCAATGCCAAAGCTGTAAGTATAGAGAAGGCATTTGAAGCCAATGCTGACGTATATCTCTTGGCGGTTCCTTTCAAGGCGATTGACAGACTCTCAGAGTTGTATGCGGGGGAATATCATGGCAAAATCATCATAGATGCCACAAATCCTTATCCGGAACGAGATGGTGCCATGGCCCAGGAGGTAAGGGACAGTAATAGCAACGCCTCCGAATATACAGCGATGAAATTTGGCACAGCAAAAACATCAAAAGCGTTTAATACCATCAAAGCCGATCATCTTAAAAATAGAGCATGGGGTGACTCAGATAAATTGGCAATTCCTTATGCAGCACAAGATGAGGAGAGCAAACAAATCACACGTCAATTAATTGAAGACATTGGGTTTGATGCTGTGTATGTTGGCGATTTGACAAAAACCCAAATAATGGATCCTGACCAGAAAATTTATGGACATTCTGTGAATCGTCAAGAATTGGAAAAAATGATCGTGGCATAAATTAGGTTTGAAATAAATAGACATTAATGTGAGACATCATTTGTCTCCTTTATAGCCGCCATGACACGTCTTGCCGTAAGACCATGCAGGAATATGGAAATCAAAATAACCAATGCAACAATCGAATAAATATGGTTAATATCTTCAAAATTTCCAAATTTGATGCCATATGTTAGGTAAAAGACAGAGCCAATTCCTCTAATTCCAAAAAATGAAATTGCCCATTTTTTCTTAACACTCAGATTGGTGTTAAACAAACTGATATAGCCTAAAAGCGGCCTGACAATCAATACCAAACAAAAACTGAATATCATGGTGGGCACAGTGATAAAATTCAATATTCCCGCCATCACAGAACCCCCGAAAAAAATCATCCAAAAAATGATAAGGAATTTTTCAACGTTGCTGATAAAGCTTAAAGTTGGATCACTTATTCTTTTTTCATCCGCGGTGTGCTTGTGATAATGAGCAAACAATCCTGCGAAAAAAACGCTCATGAAACCATATGAATTAATAAGCTCTCCTGCACCATAAGAAATTAAGGTAAGAGATAATGCCACAAACGCCTGGTGAATTTTTTTCTCATTATTTTTGGAGAGTCGCCCGGTGAGGTAACTATATAAAAAACCTATAACGGCGCCAACCAATACGCCTGCGATGACTTTATAGAGCAAATAGAAACTTATCCAATCTATCCATTGTTCTGAATCCAGCGATGGATTTTTAGACCACATAATTGCCAAAAATATAAAAGGAAATGTAAGGCCATCATTGAGACCTGCCTCCGAAGTTAGACTGTAGCGTACCCCGGTATTTTTAGAGAATTTGCTTTGTTTTCTATCTAACTGAATTTCTGAAGCCAGCGCTGGGTCTGTTGGTGCCAAAACTGCTGCCAATAATGCAGAAACAGGACCCGTAAAACCTAAAATATAATAAGAAACCAAAAAAACAAAAATCATGAACAACGGCATGGTTATACCCAATAAACGTATTGGATTTTTCCACTCTTTCCATGTATAATTCAGACCGATTTTTAAACCTGCAACCATTAGACTGATGACCACCACCATTTCTGAAAAATGTAAGCTGAAGTTAAGATCCCAAATAGGGCTTGGCCAAAGTAGTGGAACACCAATATAGTAAAGAAGTGCTCCAAATATCAATAGAGGTATTGTATAGCTGATTTTAAACTTCTTTAGTAGAATGGGTAAAAAACTCGCAAACAACGAAGAAATGCCAACAAATAATAAAATAATATAGTATGCTTTCATTAATATTAATTTATAAAAAGAAAAAGGTGACTGACCATTTCTTGTGCATCAAAAATATAAATTTCCATGGATTCCTTGGCCTTATTCGGAATTTCTAAAGAAAAACAATTTTAATAAATATACTTCAAATATTCTGCTAAATCATACCTTGTCTTTAAAGTAATATTTGCTTCCGCATAGCTATAATTTGAATATGAAAACATTATTACCAAAATGTATCGATAGGATATCGGCCCTAAATAAGCGTAATCCAAAACTTTAAGAATATTTTAGGGAGCGAAATAAACCACAGGTCGCTATTTATACGTAAATTAATGCCTATGAAATATTTTATGTACATCGCAATGTTTTTTATGTTCATGGCTTGTGGGAGTAACAAAACATTTACACCCCAGCAGGATCAGGCGTACGAAAACCTAAAGGATTTCGTATCTTCCAAGAACATTGAAATTGTTTCACATACTGCGAGACCAATGGCGACCAATGCCTTTATGCAAGTGGCCAATAGCAATATTTTAGGGCCGGGCAATACACCAAATAATATAAGCATTATTGGTAATGCCAATAGATTAAGAATTATTGGTGATAGTATTCAGGCTTATTTGCCGTTCTTTGGGGAACAAAATTTTGGTGGCACACCTGGAAGTAATCATCAAGGGATTGAATTTAATGACATCCCAGACGATTTGCAGATTTTAAATAATGATGCCAAGCATACAGTGGAATATTCTTTTAATATCCAAGACCAATACCGAGGCAATGAACGCTACAATGTTTTCATTACTTTGTTTCCCAATAAATCCAGCCTAATTCGGGTACAGTCCACCAATAGATCTTCCATTGAATTTTCTGGATCTGCTACAACGATCGAAGGGGATAAGGAAAGCAAGTAGCGAATTTGTTTACAATAAATCCTATTTTACATAATATAAATTATAGGACAAATAGTATATATCCAAAATATGCACAATTCTCTCATTTTATAGAATGTCAATAAAAAATTGATAGTCAAACCATCTGGATCAAAATTTTTACAACAAAAAAAAGGTGTTCAAAAAAACACCTTTCTTATTTAAAAATTTTTACTAGTATTAATCAAAAAGACTTGAACGCCTCTTTTTTTGTTCAACTACAACTTCTCTACTTCTCTCCAAATACCAACTAAAAAAGTATTCACCAATTTTATTAATTGTGTCTTTGTTAAAAAAATTAATTAAAGAATTTATATCACCCAATTTATTTTATAATAGAAAATATTGAAAAGATAGCTTAAAAGTAAAAGTAATAATGTTAAAAATAAATGCAAATTTTAAGAAAGAAATTGTTTATCCCTATTATATAAAAGTGTGCTTTTCCACATGCATTTAGCAAAAGTTCAGTTGAATAAAAAAAACAGTAATTAAATTTCACTTTTGCCAAAGAAAACATCTACATATTTTGAATAAAACTATCGAGATCAGTATCTTGAGAAAGGTTAAGTTTTTTTCTAACACGATATCTACTTGTATTTAAAGATGCTATGGTGATATTTTGAAGGTTAGCTATACTACGACTATCCATTTTAAGACGAATAAAAGAGCATAATCTAATTTCGTTTGTACTTAAATCGGGATAATTTGTAAATAACTGACTATAAAAAGCATTATTGAGTTTATCTACACGTTCAAAAAAGACTTTGGTATCCGTATCAAAACTAATTTTGTTTTTTATTTCTTGTTCTAAATCGTCAATGAGCTTGTCTTTACTTTTAGTAGATGCCAGTTTAATATCTTCAATTTTAGTCTTGAGCACTTTGGCCCATTTGTGGCTTTGAGATAGATTTAAAGCAAAGTCTGATAGGTCTCTCTTTGTTGATTCAACATCAGACTGCAATTGCTCATTTTTTAAAGACTCATATTGAAGTTCTTTTTCTATGATTAATCGTTTGTTTCTTGAGTTAATGTGCATTTGCCGACGGCTTAAAAATAACCCTATTAGCACCAGAACTATTGACAAAATCACTAATGCCATCAACCAAATTTTTAGCCTCTGACTTTTAATTGTATTCTCCTTTTGAATGCGGTCTAATTTAAAATTAAGAGCTACACGGTCTAATATAATGTTATTAAATTCTTCTTGCCATTTAGTATGATCATTATTCTCTAGTTGCTGCAAGCTATCAGAAAAGCTTTTCACCCGTTTAGCTGCTATATAAGCCTCTTCAATATGTTGCTGTTTAGCTAGCAGGTGTTCTTTAACTATTAAAAAATCTAGCATGGAAGTAGCTGGATATTCACCATTATTGTTTTTATCATTTATTATTGCTTCTAATTGTTTAAAATGAATGTTAGCAGCTTCCAAACTATTTAATTGGAGATTTGTGTTTACAAGCTGCGTACCTGCACTGATTAATCTAGGTATATCCTTTTTGTTTGTTCTTTCTTTAAAAGCATGCTTGTAAAGTTCAAAATTAGCTTCGTATAGCGGTAGTGCACCTTTATAGTTCAATTTGTCTGAATACACATCAGCTATATTATCTCTAATACTGCCTATTAAAACATGTTGTGGAAATTCAGCATTGGTGATGCGATATGCTTCATTGAAATATAGCAAAGCAGAATCTAAATCTTTTTTATTCAAATAATAAAATAGTCCGTAGTTGTTAATTGCTGCAGGATAGAAAATATCATAATGCTTTTTGGCGAATTTTATATAAGATTTGTGAATTGTCTGTGCACTGTCTAGCGCATTTATTTTTGCATAGTTACCTGCTAAAAGACTATAAGCGATTTTACGTTTCACTAAATAAGCACTTATCTCCTCATCAGATAATTTCTTTTCAATAGATTTATAATATTCAAAAAAGGCTTTATATGATTTTATTGACTCGTTAGTAAAGCCAAGTCCTCCAAATAAATTTCCAGAAAGGAAATAACTGTCTAGCTTAAATACTTTATGCTCATTGACAATAATTGGTAGTAAGTCTAATCTTTCAAACTGTTGCTTTAAATAAGTTTCGAGTTGCGTTTCAGAAAATGAGGCTCTTGAAAAAGTTTTATATTCACTTTCTGGATATGCCTTATTCATAACAGCACTAAGGCTGTCATATTTTCTTAATGCCTGTTGGCTATTAAGTATTTTTTTTTGTGCAACAACTGCAAGTGTCGACAAAATAATGCATATAGAAGTAAGTGTGCGTTTTAAATGTTTCAACAACTGTTTAGTATATTGTATTCATTCTTTTAAAGATACATATCGGTATGGCAAAGTAGTATGAACTTTACACAAAAAAAAGGTGTCTAAAAAACACCTTTTCTCAAATGTATTAAAATTCTACTAATTATCAAAAAGACTTGAAAGCTTCTTCTTTTGCTCGTCTACCACTTGTCTGTTTCTCTCCAAAGATCTTTCTGCTTTTGTTAATTTGTCTTCGGCATTGGCTATTTTTTGTTTTCTCAATTCATATTCTGCTTCAGTAATTTTATTATCGGCCCTGTCTTTTTCATAACGTTTCACTATGGTTGAAAGTCGGCTTCTGCCATCGATGATGATTGCTTCTGACTCTTTTATTTCCCTTTCATGGGCATTTATTTGCGCTCTCGCCTCGGCAGCTCTTGCCTGACCGAATTCACGTCCTTCCAACCCTTCTTTGTTTTTCCCGTAAGCGTTGCCATTATTCGATTTATTTTTCATTTTTTCTTTCTTGCCACGGTCATCATGCATTTGTCCATCGTCATCGCTATGATCTTTCATGGCTTTCATATTGTCTTTGTGCTCTTCCTTAATGTCTTTGATCTCCTCCTTATGCGCTTCCTTAATTTGCTTCTTTTCATTCTTTTTATCCTGCACGTCTTCATTCATTTCCTTTTTCTCCTCCTTGACTTCCTTCTCCATTTTTCGTTCTTGCTTGTCAATTTTTTCCTTTACTTCAACCTTTTTTTCTTGGGCAGATGCATTTTGGTTAACACCAAATGCGAATACAAAAAATACTGCGATTAAAATCCTTATCTGTTTCATCTTATTGATTTTTAATTTGTTATATACTATCCAATTCTTCCAAAGCATCCTCGAGTTCTTCAATGTCTTGGTCCAATTCCTGAGAAGCTTCATCTATGTTGTTCTCTACAGCTTCAATTTCATCCAGAGCCGCTTGGTTTTATGTATCTTCCGTGTTTGTGTCCTTACAAGATATTTGTCCAACTAAAAAAAGCAGTACAAACAATTTTAATATTGACTTCATAATTTTTATTTTAAAGGTTATAAGTTTTAAAGTTACGAATTCTGATCCATTGTTTTGACTACTATTAACAATAATCATAGTTTGCAGTTGAACAAATGATTTTGGTTTCGAGGCTTATCAGTCAGTTTGAGGCATATTTAAATTCTTTGGTGATATTGAAAAATTTTACAGTACATTCTTTCATTACTTTAAATTCTAGAGAATTTTTTTTGTGTATTTAAAAGTTAATTGAGTGCTTTGAGTTTTATTTTATGTATAAGTTGCTTAATACTTTATAAGATTATATCTTTATTTATTTGTTTATTAACCGATATGACAATCCCTTCAAAACAGTTTATATGGAGTACAAAAACCATTGCATATTTAATTTATTTTTGACAAAGAATTATCTCTATTTAATAATATTATTGCTTTCTAGCGTTAATCAGGCAGTCTATTCCCAAAACAAGGAGCTTGAACAAACCTTTTACTTCACAGGAAATACTGAGCTTGAAACAGGAAAAGCTACTCAAGAAGTTTTAAATGCAATCACCGACATGTCTCAAAAAGATGTGAAAGCAACCTTTGTAGCACTTGGGAATATTACCAAGAACGGTTATCCTCCAAAAAAGAAAGACCGCAAACAAACCGAAGACTTACTGCAAAAAAGCCTGATGCAACCGTTAGCCAATTTTAATGGCAACATCATCTTTATGCCCGGTAATAATGAGTGGAATAAAAACGGTCATGATAACATTGACGACATGGAATCGTTTATTCAAGATAATAGCAAGGTCAAATTTTGGCCAAATGATGGTTGTCCCAGAGAGATAGATAATTTGGGTATGGAAAACGTCGAACTGTTGATGATAGATTCGCAGTGGTTTTTGGAAGACTGGGATGATCATTTGTACCTCAACAACAAATGCGAAATTAAAACACGGGATGACTTTTTTGCCAAGTTTAAGGACGACTTAAAGGACGAGCAAAATAAAACGGTCATAGTGGCCATTCACCATTCGATTCTCACCGATTCCCGTCAAAACTTTTTTGAAAACATAGGCGGTCTCAAAGTTGAAGATTACTACAGCATACAACGTCAAAAAATGGCAGGAACTCTTGAAACCCTGGCCAGTTTGTTTCCTGATGTCATATTTGTATCTGCCAGCGACCGTAATTTACAATACATTACTGACGATTATGTCCGGCAGATTATCAGTGGTGCCGGCGGTAGTAAATTGGATAATGTGCGAAAAGCAAAAGAAGGTCAATTTACCGCAAAAACCAACGGATTTTCTAGACTTACGGTTTATAAAGACCGAAGTTCTAAAGTGGAATTCTTTGCCACGGGCGATGGCGTTCCAAAAAAATTATTTGAAAAGGAAATCAGACGCCAACAAACAACCCTTGACGAAGTCACCCTTCCCGATATCAGTTCAATGGGCGAAACGTACAAAGCCTCGGTTTACACAAAAGAAGAGACTGATAAGAGTGGTTTGTACCGTTTTTTTTGGGGAAAACATTACCGTGAACTTTACAGCAAGGAGATTGAAGCGCCAGTATTAGACTTGTCTGAACTTCCAGGGAATGTCCGTGCCATTTCAGAAGGTGGTGGTAATCAATCGCGCTCCATTCGTCTTATGGATGATGATGAACACGAATATACAGCGCGCGAAATCCGTAAAAGTGCAAAACGCTTCATTCAGTCCAAAATAACGGATCATGACGTCCGGGATTTAATGGAGAATACCGTTGCCGAAGATGTTGTACAGGATTTTTATACCACTGCACATCCGTATGCTCCTTTCGCCCTGAATCCTATTTTTGACAGTTTGGATATCTATAATGCAGAACCTAAAATCTACTACTTGCCTAAACAGGAGCGACTGGGTATTTATAATGAAGATTACGGAGACAAACTGTATATGCTAGAAGCCCATGCCGGTAGTGAGAATAAATCATTTGCCCGATTTGGAAATGCAGATGACATTATCAGTACCAAAGATGTGTTGGCAGAGATAAGAAAATCCAAGAAAAATCAAGTGGATGAGTCCAATTTTTTAAAAGTACGTTTGATGGATTTTGTTATAGGTGATTATGACCGTCATTACGATCAGTGGCGTTTTTCTGCTTATGAGCAAGAAGATAGTACCATCTTATACAAAACCATTCGTCGCGACCGCGATCAGGCATTCCCGAAATATGACGGACTCTTTTTAAGTCTATTAAAAATAGCCATGATCGATTTCCGATCTATGGAGCGTTATGATGATGATGTGGATAATGTCAAATGGATGAGCCGTTATGCCTATCCCCTTGATCAAGCGTTTTTAAAGCAGAACACTTGGGAAGACTGGGAACAGCAAGTAAAGTTTATACAAGAAAACCTAA
>JBGTDZ010000223.1:0-10278 GCA_041748055.1 Aquaticitalea sp. | reverse complement strand
AGTGGCAATACCTCCTGTTAATGTGACTTCGGTGGGAGACGATTCAAAGAAATTTTTCTTGTAAAAAGTTCTGAAATCCGTCTTGAAAAAATTGAAATCACTACCCAACACATCCTTAAAACTTTGTGTGAGCTGGAGCGAGAAGTTAGGATATCCTTCCTGTTCCACTTCAACATTATCAATGGTTTCAAATGAATTGAACGGATTCCACTGAAGCGATACTTTTGCAAGACTTAAACGATATTCGTTATAGCTAACACCATCGGCATTAAAGATATAATTATAAGTGCTGGTAATGTTGCTTCGCGACAATTGCGTTTCGGACAACAAATAAGGAGTGATGTTGTGCTCCAGTGAAAACGCTTTGGTGATGTGATGGTGAAACAAATTAATGTTAATCAATCGTGGTTCAAAGAAGGAGAAAAATCGGCCGTCGGTCAAAAAAACTGAACTACCGGTTTCTTCCAGATCGTCCGTATAAGAAGCATCTAACCAAGTGTTTGATTTATCCGAAACACGAAATCCACCACTGATTTTATACTTGAAATTGTGATCTTTGAAACCATAAACAACATAACCGCTCATGCGATATCTATCGGATAATTTTTCATTCGTTTGCCCTCCAAGTCCGGTCCGGAAACCTTCATACGGATTAAACTTTACCAGATAGCGAAGGTCAATATCGAAATATGCAGTAGGAAAAAAGCCTTTTCCAATGTGCTTTAAAAATTTGCTTTGTCGGATGGAATCTTGTTCAACGACCGTAAGGGTGTCTTTGGTTGTGGGTACTTGCGCCTGTGCAAACAATGATAATAAAATAAATAACAGAAGGGCACAGTATTTTTGCATAAAATGGACTAAATTTTTTAAAGATAAAAAAAGCGACCAAATCGTCGCCTGTTTTTTATACTGTCATGATTTCTCTTTCCTTGACTTCCAGAATCTGGTCAACCTTAACAACGTATTTGTCGGTCATTTGTTGCACATCGATTTCGCCATTCTTTTGAAGATCTTCAGAAACGTCTTGAAGATTTTTGATCTCTGTATTGGCATCTTTACGAGCACTTCGGATACCTATTTTAGCATCTTCTGCTTCGGCTTTTGCTTGTTTTGCCAAATCGCGACGACGCTCTTCGGTCAATGGTGGTACATTGATGATGATTGTGTCACCATTGTTCATTGGATTAAATCCAAGATTTGCAATTTGAATGCCTTTTTCAATTTCTTGAATCATATTTTTTTCCCAGGGTTGAACGGTGATGGTCCTTCCATCAGGGGTGTTGACATTCGCAACTTGATTTAATGGCGTTTGTGACCCATAATAGTTCACCATCACACTTCCCAACATTGCAGGACTTGCCTTGCCGGCCCTAATGTTTACAAATTGTTTTTCGAGATGCTTTAAGGCGGCATCCATGGCTTCTTTTGTAGAATCTAATATAAATTGAATTTCTTCGTTCATTTTTAAAAAACTTTAGTTCTCATTTTGGCTTTCAAAAACTAAACCAACAATGTCATAAATTTACTTTTGTTCCTATTTTTTCACCAGAAACCACTTTGAGCAAATTACCTTTTTTGTTCATATCAAATACAATAATTGGCAATTCATTCTCCTGGCTCAAGGTGAAGGCTGTCGTGTCCATCACTTTAAGACCTTTACGGATGACATCGTCAAAGGTGATATGGTCAAATTTGATGGCGGCAGTGTCTTTTTCTGGATCAGTATTATATATGCCATCAACACGTGTTCCTTTTAAAATCACATCGGCTTCAATCTCTATCGCACGTAAAACAGCGGCTGAGTCGGTTGTGAAATAAGGATTTCCCGTGCCACCGCCAAATATAACAACTCTCCCTTTTTCCAAATGGCGCATCGCCCTGCGACGTATAAATGGTTCTGCGACTTGGTTGATGTGTACTGCAGATTGCAAACGGGTCGGCACCCCAGCATCTTCAAGCGCACTTTGCAATGCCAAACCATTGATAACTGTCGCTAGCATACCCATATGGTCGCCTTGTACTCTGTCCATTCCGTTACTCGCTCCGGCCACACCTCTAAAAATATTCCCACCGCCAATCACAATCGCTACTTCTACACCTTCTTCAGTGATGGTTTTGATGTCTTGGGCATATTCTGCCAGACGCTGCGGGTCAATTCCGTACTGACGATCACCCATAAGTGCTTCACCGGAAAGTTTTAGGAGAATTCTTTTGTATTTCATTTTTAATTTGAAAGTTTGACAAATATAAACAATATCTCTTTTTAGAAAAGTGAAAACGGATTATAAAAAAAACCACTACTTCTATTAAAAAGTAGTGGCCTTAAATATTTGTTTGAGATTCCTTCCCGATAGCTATCGGGATTCACAGGAATTTGTTATCCCAAAGATACACGTTTGAAGTCAGTCACTTTTACATCGCCATAAGATGCCACGTATTTTGAAACATTCATTTTTTCATCTTTAATAAATGTTTGGTCCAACAAACATTTTTCTTGGTCCAAGGTAGTATTATCAGAAATGAAACGCTCCATTTTACCTGGAAGGATACGATCCCAGATTTGTTCTGGCTTTCCTTCTGCTTTTAATTCGGCTTTTGCGGCTTCTTCAGCTTTCGCCATAATTTCTGGAGATAATTGGGCCATTGAGATATATGAAGGCACGTTTTTCAGTGTTTTTCCTAAACGCGCAAATTCCTCATTTTCTTTTTCAATCACAGCAATTCTTGCTTCAGTTTCAGATGCGATGAAGGCTGGATCAAAATCTTTGTAAGACAATGTAGTTGCTCCCATTGATGCGATTTGCATGGCAACATCTTTTGCTAACGCCTCGGCGTTATCAACTTTAGCAGAAAACCCTACGATGGCAGCAATTTTATTGATGTGAACGTAAGCACCAACATAAGGCGCTTCCAATCTTTCGAAAGCGTTCAAATCGATTTTTTCACCGATGACGCCCGTTTGCTCGATTAATTTTTCGGCAACGCTCATGCCACCAAAATCTGCATCCAAAACTTCTTCTTTTGATTTGAGGTTTATTGCTATATCAGCAATGTCATTCGCCAAAGCTACAAATGATTCGTTTTTACCAACAAAGTCCGTTTCGCAACCTAAAACGATTGCAACTCCTACGGTTTTGTCATCATTTATTTTTGCAACTGCAGCACCTTCAGAGGAATCTCTATCTGCTCTTTTTTCAGCAACTTTTTGACCTTGTTTACGCAATACATCAATCGCTTTGTCAAAATCCCCTTCGGCTTCAACCAATGCTTTTTTGCAGTCCATCATGCCTGCACCAGTGGATTGTCTTAGTCTGTTTACTTCTGCGGCTGTTATTTTTACCATAGCTTCCATATATTTAAAATTTAAAAAAGTCGTTCAATTTATTTCTGCGAAGAAAAGAACTAAACGACTTATATGTGTTGTGTAATTGTTATTTATTCTTCTTCGTCAGCAACTGCCACTGGCTTTTTAGCTGCTTCTTTCTTTGGTACTTTTACCTCTTTTGTATCATCTCCTTCTTCTTTATCAGACTTATCAGATTTACGTTCTGATAAACCTTCAGCAACTGCTGCAGTGACAAGAGACATAACTTTCTCAATCGATTTTGAAGCATCGTCATTCGCTGGAATCACATAGTCAACTTCACGTGGATCAGAATTCGTATCTACCATTGCAAAGATTGGAATGTTTAATTTTTGTGCCTCTTTGATGGCAATGTGCTCTCGTTTGATATCCACTACGAACAACGCACCTGGCAAGCGCGTCATGTCAGCAATAGAACCTAAATTTTTCTCCAATTTAGCTCTCAAACGATCCACTTGAAGCCGTTCTTTTTTAGACAAAGTCAAGAAAGTTCCATCTTTCTTCATTTTATCAATCATTGACATTTTCTTAACTGCTTTTCTGATGGTTACGAAATTGGTCAACATTCCGCCTGGCCATCTTTCAGTAATATAAGGCATACTTACAGAACCTGCTTTTTCAGCAACGATGTCTTTGGCTTGTTTTTTGGTGGCTACAAAAAGGATTTTCTTTCCTGATGCCGCAATTTTATTAAGTGCTTGAGAAGATTCCTCAATTTTTGCAGCTGTTTTGTAAAGGTTGATGATATGGATACCATTACGTTCCATATAAATGTAAGGAGCCATGTTTGGATCCCATTTACGCGTTAAGTGACCAAAATGTACACCTGCGTCCAATAATTCTTTTACTTCGATTTTCATTTTTAATAGTTTACGTTCTGTTGAATTAGCAATGTTCCATTTGGCTGTTGGCTTTTAGCTTTTGGCTGTTGGCTTCATTTAGATGCTAAACTAAATCCAGACTTAATAAAAGTCTTGGATAACAATAACTGGGTTAAATTTTGTTTCAATAAAAACTCCTGCCTGCCAGCAGGTGATTGGAAATACGTTTAATCATATTTCCAATCGACACTTCGACAAGCTCAGTGTCACAGTTGGCAATAAGCTTAACGTTTAGAGAACTGGAATTTCTTACGGGCTTTCTTCTGTCCGAATTTCTTACGTTCCACCATTCTTGGGTCTCTTGTTAACAATCCTTCTGGTTTCAGAATCAATCTGTTCTCTGCATCCAACTCGCACATTGCACGAGATAATGCCAAACGGATAGCTTCTGCTTGACCAGTAATACCACCTCCATATACATTAACTGTAATATCAAAGTTGCCTTCATTGTTAGTCATGGCCAAAGGTTGATTTACTTTGTACTGCAGGGATGCAGTTGGAAAATAAATCGCCATGTCTTTTTTATTGATTGTGATGTTCCCTTTTCCTTTGGCAACATACGCGCGAGCAACAGCCGTTTTTCTACGGCCGATTTTGTGAATTACTTCCATTTACTTGAATTCATTTAAGTTAATTGCTTTTGGTTTTTGAGCCGCATGAGCGTGCTCTTTTCCAACCACAGCAGTTAGGTTACGGAACAACTCTGCACCTAATTTGTTTTTAGGGAGCATTCCTTTTACTGATTTCTCTACCAATCGTGCTGGATCTTTTCCAAACATTTCTGTGGCAGATAGACTTCTTTGACCACCTGGATAACCTGTGTGACGAATGTACGTTTTGTCATTCCACTTGTTTCCTGTTAAGTTGACTTTTTCAGAATTGATAACAATCACGTTATCTCCGCAATCAACATGTGGTGTGAAGCTTGGCTTGTGCTTACCTCTTAAAAGTATTGCAACTTTAGAAGCAAGACGCCCTAGACTTTGACCTTCAGCATCGACCAAAACCCACTGCTTGTCTACAGTGTTTTTGTTAGCTGAAATCGTTTTGTAGCTTAATGTATCCACACTTAATAATTTTATTCATCGCGCCCATAGCGTGACAGGTTAAACATTCCTCTCTCAAAAAGAGTTTGCAAATTTACGATAATCTATGTGATTACCAAATAGTAGAGGACAATATTTTTACTGACACTATTCAACAAAAAGAAAGAGTTGAATTAATACGATTTTCAACTCTTGATTATCGGCATAAGAGGTTTAGAGTTTCTTAATATTCATACTTTTCCGTTTCTTTTTTTCTTTCTTTTGTGCGATGAGCGCATAGGCCAAAATGGCCATTTCAATACCCAATAATGCGATTTTTGTCTTTTTGCTGCCTGCGAGAAATGCTGACAGACCTATAAATTTTGTGATGATCATATTTTGAATTTTAAGTTAAGGTTATGCGTTATCTCTGGGTTGATGTGTCTCGCGTTTTCCTTTTTGTTGTTGGTTGATATCACGGCCATCCGTTTCTTTTTGGTTGATGGCTTGTTCTTTGATAGCAGTTTCTTTTTTTTCTGATTTGTCTTTGGTATTTAAAGTCTTGTCCATGATTGTTGTGTTTAATGTTCAGAACAATATAGACAAGAATGTTAGAAGAGGTTTGCTTAATAGAGAGAATAGTTGACTTAAATAGTGATTTTAGATAAATGCAAACTTGAACATTCGTGCGTCAGAATTGAGTTCTAAAGCGAATGAATTGAATAGGGAGATTTTAGTTTAGTTTTTAAAGATTGATTTTTGATGGAATGTTTTCATAAAGATTTTTTATCCATAAACCGAAGATAGTAAAAGTGTGTGATACCGGCAAATTGACAAGTGAGACAGGTTCTCTCACAATAATCAATGGATCAATGTTCATTAAGTTTGAAAGGCCACTATTTTATTCGTTTTGTATAAAGAAGGATTTCGCCTTTCAATTAATTACCAGTTACCTCAAAACTGTCGTGCGTAGCTAAGTGTAACAAACCGATGCGCTCTAGTGGTTTGAGTTTCTGCCGAATTACGCCGGTAACCAAACCAATAATCGTTTTGTCCAAACCGATGCTTAAAATCAAATCCAAAATAAAAAAGCGGCGAATTAGGGTCTAAAGTAAATACGGAGTCATCACCAAAAACATTGCCTTGTATCATGGCATTATGGTTAACAAATCGGTAACCCGCTCGGAAGGCAAAAAACATCTCTTTGGTAGTTGTGCCTATTTGATTAAAAGCCATACTTTCACTCATGATAGCGCGTCTCCCAAAATAAGCAGCGACTTCCGGATGGGCATAAATATCCTTTGTGCCAAATGCAATTTTGGGTTGTAAAGCAAAATGAATACTGAAATCGCCTGTAATCACTGGCCATTCCTTACTATAGGATACATACAAATTACTGTGAAAACTGTTGGCTAACTCATGAGCCCAGGTTGGCGGACTAGAAAAGTCGAGGGCACTGTGGTACCATCTATGAAATGCCCCTGCACCAGAAGCTTTACCGGCAACACCCAGTAGCAATTGGGTTTCCAAAATAGAATGCGTATTGGCCAAAGACCACCCTAAACTTACGCCAGAAAAACCAGCATAAGGTCTATCTAATTCCGCAAGATTACTTTTGGTTAGTTCTGCCGGGGTATAAATCTCTTGACTTAACATAAATTGCAATTGTTCATGCCCAGAATTAAATAGTGCGTTTTCGAGACGTTTGGTGTACCATAAAAACAATCCTGAGCTATAATAACGGTCGGACAAGCTTAAAAAATCGTTGTCGTGCTGTATACCAATTTGATGTTTTGGAGCATCATTTATAGAGGTGCTTGGGGTTTGTCCAAACCCGATTGTAGCATGTAATAAAATTCCAATCTTTAGGATGGACTTTTTGGCGTTTATGAAAAGATTCAAAATACTAAACAGATTTAATGAGCCTCCAACCAGTCCTTACCAACACCCAAATCGACATCCAAAGGAACCGATAAGGAATAGGCGTTTTCCATTTCAGATTTTACAAGGGTTTTGATGGCTTCCAGTTCGGGCTTATACACATCAAATACCAACTCATCATGTACTTGCAAGAGCATTTTGGTTTTGTAATTGCCTTCTTCGAGTTTTTTGTGAATATGAATCATCGCTATTTTGATAATATCAGCAGCACTGCCCTGTATCGGCGCATTGACAGCATTTCGTTCGGCGGCACTTCTGACCACAGAGTTTCTAGAGTTGATATCATTCAAATACCGACGACGGCCCAAAACCGTTTGTACATATCCATGCTCACGGGCAAAATCCACCTGTTCGCTCATGAAGTTCCTCAATTTTGGATAGGTTAGGTAATAGGTGTCAATCAGTTCTTTGGCTTCCGCTCTTGATAAATCCGTTTGATTGCTCAATCCGAATGCCGATACGCCATAAATAATTCCAAAGTTGACGGTCTTTGCATTACTACGCTGCTCACGTGTCACTTCTTCAATAGGAATATTAAACACCTTGGAGGCTGTCGAAGCGTGAATATCTTCTCCATTCTTAAAGGCGTTGATCATGGTTTCTTCTTCACTTAAAGCCGCAATGATCCGTAATTCGATTTGGGAATAATCGGCGGCCAATAAAATATGGTTTTCATCCCGAGGAATAAATGCTTTTCTGACCTGCCGCCCACGTTCGGTTCTGATTGGGATGTTTTGAAGATTCGGATTGTTGCTGCTCAAACGGCCCGTGGCGGCGACGGTTTGCATGTAATCTGTGTGAACACGCCCTGTGGATGGCTCCACTTGAGTCGGAAGTGCATCAACATAAGTGCTTTTGAGTTTTGCCAAACCCCGATATTCCAAAATATGCTGGATAATCTCATGGTCTTTTGCCAAATAACTCAAAATGTCTTCGCCTGTAGCGTACTGACCAGTTTTGGTTTTCTTGGGCTTATCGACCAGTTTCAACTTAACAAACAAAATATCGCCCAATTGTTTTGGGGATGCAATGTTGAATGCTTCGCCCGCTTCTTTATAGATATTGGTTTCCAATGTTTTGATGTCTATCTCCAATTGTTCTGATAACGAATTCAAAAAGGTTTCATCAAGATTGATGCCTTCCAATTCCATGTCAGCCAAAACTCTCAAAAGCGGAATTTCAATCTCATCAAATAGTTTTTGAGTATTGGCATCACCCAATTCTTTTTCAAAATGTTCTTTTAATTGCAGCGTGATGTCTGCATCCTCCACCGCATATTCGGTTTGTTTATCCAACTGAACGTCGCGCATGCTGAGTTGATTTTTTCCCTTTTTGCCGATCAGTTCTTCAATGGAAATGGGTGTATAATTTAAATATGTTTCTGCCAATACATCCATATTGTGGCGCATGTCTGGATTGATGAGGTAATGCGCCAACATTGTATCAAACAATCTGCCTTTTACCGTTACATTATATTTCCGAAGGACCTTAATATCATATTTTAAATTTTGCCCAATCTTCTGAATGTTTTCATCTTCAAAAAAGGGTCTCAATTGCTCAATAAGTTCTTGTGCCTCAGTTCTGCTCTCCGGAAATGGAAAATAAAACCCTTTGCCGGCTTCCCATGAAAAAGCAATGCCGACCAATTCTGCAACAATTGGGTCAATGCTCGTGGTCTCGGTATCAAAACAGACACTTGTTTGCTTCATCAAATTTTGAAGGAACAATTTTGTCGCCATTCCAGATGAAATAGTTTGATAAAAATGCGAACTTGTTGATGCCTTTTGTCTGGAGTTTTGATTTGCGATGCTGACAGCTTCTGTGCCTTGGGCATCGAACAATGAAAACTGTCCAGCACCCGCCGAAGAGGAGGTTTTATCAACTTTTGATGTATCCTTAAACGACGTACTGTTGGTATTGGCAACTGTGGAGTCAGCGTCTTTAGAAAAGGTTTTTTGAAAGTTGCCCAGCAATTGTCTGAATTCCAACTCCTGAAAAATAGCTTCAACAGCCTGCATGTTAGGCTCTGACATTTCAAAATCGGTTTCATGGAATTCCACCGGCACATTCAGCATGATAGTTGCCAGCGTTTTGGAAAGCATGCCCAATTCTTTATTGGCTTCAATGTTTTCTCTCATTTTTCCTTTTAGCTCATGGGTATTTGCCAAAAGATTTTCCATACTGCCATAATCCTTGATGAACTTTTTGGCCGTTTTTTCCCCAACACCAGGAAGCCCTGGAATATTATCGGACGAATCGCCCATCATACCCAAAAAATCTATCACCTGCATCGGGCTTTCAACCTCAAACTTTTTTTTCACTTCAGGAATTCCCCACGTTTCATAACCACCACCAAACATCGGTCGGTACATAAAAATATTTTCAGTGACCAACTGCGCAAAATCTTTGTCTGGTGTTACCATATAGGTTTTATAGCCAGCTTTTTCCGCCTGTCTGGAGAGCGTTCCGATAACATCGTCCGCTTCATAACCGTCCTTGACCATAATAGGGACGTGCATCGCTTTTAATATTTCACAGATATAAGGAATGGCAGAGGTGATGCCTTCGGGTGTCTCATCCCTATTTGCCTTATATGCTTCATACATTTCCACACGGTCAGTGCTTCCTCCTTTATCAAAACAAACCGCCAAATGGTCTGGACGTTCACGCTTTATAACATCCAACAATGAATTCATAAATCCAAAAATTGCAGAGGTATCCTGGCCTTTGGAATTGACCCTTGGGTTTTTGATTAAGGCATAATACCCACGGAAAATCATGGCATAGGCATCGACTAAAAAGAGACGTTTTTGATCTGACATAATAAAATTTGATTGAAAGTTCTGTCTCCTCGAACATTGGTTAAAAATGTAAATAATTTTTCATTAAATGCACTTTGCAACGCAAATCGAGAGTTTTTTTTTAATCGTTTTAATTCTTTATGAATAAGTTCTCGACTCCGCTCGAACGGACAGCTTGCAAATTACAAAACTTATTAATGAAGCCCAATTTTAATATACTGATTTAATCAGTATAATTAAAGTTGAAGGCTGAATTAATCCCGCTC
>JBGTDZ010000222.1:0-9956 GCA_041748055.1 Aquaticitalea sp. | reverse complement strand
GCCACCCAGACCTTCACTTTAGTTAAGTCTGATTCTTCCACGCTCAGCACCATCTGACCTGCCATTATTGGGGCATTTGCCGTAGCATTGTAGGCGTAATCCTTGATGGTCCATTCCGAAATGCTGGTCACATCCATACGCACCCATCCATAATGAATGTGCCCATTATAAAAAAACCTTAAGCCAAGATATTTATCTTGTAAATTTTCCCAATCATAAAAACAATTTGGTTCATATATAGGACAATCTCCTACTGTAAATATGCCCCAAGTTTCATATGTTTCACCATTAGTTGTGGTTGGTGTTTGGTCAATGACTACACCGTTATTTAATGGAAGTGGGTTGGCATACCACGGCGTAACAGAAATAATGGAATTAAAGCTGTTGGGCGAGAATATCTGAAGATAGGTGAATCCAAAATAATCAGAATAAGTACCTATTACATAATCCACCTGTTGATCATTGTTCAAATCCAAGTTATAAAAGTCGTAGAGATCGTCACTGGTGTAATCTGGAACAATATCCGTGTAGATTATTTGGGCATTTGCATCGAGAGAGAGAAACATTAATGCAATTAAAGTCACGAATCTGGAGATGAGGTGTTCACTGTGTAGTTTTTTTTTCATAACTCATATATTTTATGGATAATACATTGAAATTAATGTTAAATTTATTCTCTATTCATGAGAAATAATGGACCTATCGACAGAAAGCACACAAGTGTAGACAGAAACTTAAAATAAGAAGATGAAACGCATTTTGTCCTGCTTTTTCTTATATCTGGCTTAAACCGTTCTGCCTCATTCTATTTAACAGAACTAAAGCCTTTAAACATATTGAAATACCATATAACTTGTATGGGCTACAAGTTGATGTATTTAAGTCATTTCATATTTAATTGTTTATTAATTTTGTATTCAAACATTTAAATAAAAACTCGATTATGAAAATTCTAAAATCAATGATGGTAGCTTGCCTTCTATTTGTAACCATAGGTGCAAGTGCTCAAAATGACAAAGATCAACAAATAATTGCTGATGCCGAAAAAGCTAAAAATATTCTTATGTCCAAAGACGTTGGGCTTGCAAAATTCTTCGACACTTCAGCTGGTTATGTCATTTTTCCAAATGTGGGGAAAGGTGGTTTGATTATCGGTGGTGCAACAGGAAATGGTGTGTTATATGAAAATGGCACCGCTGTTGGAATGTCCGATCTTAAGAAATTAAATATTGGACTTCAAGCTGGTGGACAGGCCGTTATCGAAGTCATTTTTTTTGAAACGGAAGCTTCATTGGCTCAATTCAAGCAAGGAGATTTTGAATTCTCTGCTGAAGCTTCGGCTGTAATTGCCGATGAAGGAAAATCGAAAAATGCCAATTACAACGATGGGGTAATTGTTTTTGCGCTTCCAAAGGCTGGCCTTATGGCTGATGCCTCTGTTGGTGGGCAAAAATTTAATTTTACACCATTTGCTCAATAAATTCATTAAAATTAAAATGGCTGGCAAATTGCCAGCCATTTTTTTATGGTTGTATTTTAACTTCCAATCCTTTAAATTTCCATTGGGTGATTCCGCCTTCCAAATCATATATTTTAATAAATCCCGCCTTCAAAAGCCTTTCGGAACATTTAGCACTTTCCCTACCGCCCTTGCAGTACAAAAGGACCGGCTTAGACTTATCCAATTTCGATATATCTTCATTAAATGTCGGCGAATTGAAATCGATATTTTGAGAATGTTCAATATGACCTTCTTTATATTCGTCAGGGGTTCTAACATCTACCAGTTGCACATCTTTTGCGTCAATTAGCGTTTTCATTTCCTCTGGAGTCACTATTTTAATTTCTCCTTTGATATCGTCATTGCAACTCGTTGCCATTACCAAAATGGCTAAACTCAATATAAATGATAGTTTTTTCATGTGGTTGATATTTATTATTAAATAACCTCTCCAGTCCATTGACTAAAACCTCCCAACAAATTATGTGTGTTTTCAAATCCCAAATTTTTCATCAAAGAACAAGCTTGTCCGCTCCTATTTCCTGATCGGCAATACACAAAATAGGTCTTCGATTTGTCCAATTTCCCAATCTCGTCAAGAAATTCCTGACCTTTATAAATATCAATGTGAAGTGCATTGGGAATCATTCCCTCTTCCACTTCTTCAAGTGTCCTCACATCCAAAATTTGAGCTTGGCTATCGCTATCTATTTGGGAGGCCCATTCTTCTTGTGTTAAATCTGCCATAATGGTATATCAATAATGATACAAATTTAACATTTCTTTAGGATAAAGACGAAAAAAAATCCGAAGTGTTACGCTTCGGATTGTTAAAATTTTAAAATAAACCATTTTATACTTTGATGGAACAACCAATCGCTCGTGTTTCCTTTTCCTGAATTTCTTTGCCCGAAAGCAAAGCATCTACAGCGTTTTCAACATATCGTGTCTTTACAGCAGATGCATCTTGGTAGTTGTCATCAATAGCACCAATATACTTTACTTCATTCCCTTTCGATGTTTTTTGCAAAATATAAATATGTGGGGTTTTGGTAGCACCATATTGCGGATATATTTTCTGACCTTCATCCATCAAGTAGGGAAATGTAAATCCTTTTGCTTTGGCCCTAGCCTGCATGGCCTCCATATTGTCACCTGGTTTTACATCAGTGTTATTTGGCATAATCGCAATCACAGGATACCCTTTGGAAGCATACTTTTTGTTCAAGGCTTCTATTCTGTCTTCATACGCCACGGCATAAGGACAGGTATTGCAGGTAAAAATGACAATAAAGCCTTTGGCGTCTTTAAAATTGGCCATTGAGACCATTTTCCCATCAATGTTTTTTAAATTGAAATCGGTTGCAATGTCTCCAATCTTGTAGCCAGGGCTTGGAGACGTAAAAACTGAACCTACCATTATGGCGATCACAGCAATAAATGTTTTAAATGTGTACATAGTTTTTTAGTTTAGGAATTGTTTTACTTCTGTTTCCAGTTCATCATATGTAAAGGATTTTTCATAGAACTGACGCTTATCTTTGTTATAAATTAAAGTGGCAGGAATCGCACCAGACCAATCTTCACTGATTTTTGGAATCCACATATTGGAATCCATGTCATTTAATGCCACTACTTTCGATTTCAAATTCTTGTCTTTGATAAAAGGTTTTAAATGGCTGTCATATTTCTTGGGAAAGTCCAAACTGACCAGTACCACTTCAACATTTTTATCAGCATAAGTGCTGTTCAACTTTTCAAAATATGGCAATTCCTTTACACATGGCGCACACCAAGTAGCCCAAAAATTAATGACGTATGTTTTACCGGAAGTCGTAGTCAAATAAGGTTTCAACCCCTCATAATCATATATTTCCAGATTTCTAGATTGTTGGTCAGATCCCTTTATTTCTGTGGTCTCTGCTACCGAATCCGATTTGGGCTCACTTTTACAAGAGAACAAAATTAAAACAAGTAATAAGCAAATCATTCTCACGTGATAAAGTTAAAAATCCGTTTGTTCCCCATTTAAACTTTAACAAAAATTTATACAGTCGTGGACATCAACATTTAAAATTATTATTACATTTGTATATACAATTGTTGTATATGAAAGAATTGGAAGACATATTAAAAACCAAAGCAAATTGGTCCATGCAAAAAAAAACTGTGCTTAACATTTCTTACTCCGGTATTTGGATGAAAGATGTAGTGACGACAGCACTTAAGCCTTTTGATATTTCTGTGGAACAATTTAACGTCTTGAGAATTTTAAGAGGTCAAAAAGGAAAACCGGTAAACCTTCAAGATATACAGGAGCGAATGGTCAGCAGGATGAGCAATACGACACGTTTGGTCGACAAGCTTATTTTGAAAGGATTTGTAGAACGTTTTATATGTACAAAGAACAGACGCAAAGTCGAGATTTTTATTACTGACGAGGGACTAAAATTATTGAACGAGGTAGACCCAATAATTGATCAAACCGAAAAGCAATTGACATCGAGCTTAAATCAACAAGAATTAGAAACTCTCAATCATTTGCTGACCAAAATAAGACAGTAAAGTATTTTAAATCATTAATTAAATTCAAAAAAATGAGTAACTATATTGAAAATCTAAACTGGAGATATGCTACAAAGAAATTTGATAGCTCCAAAACCATTCCTACTGCAACGTTGGAAGAACTAAAACACGCCATTCAATTATCTGCCTCATCTTATGGTTTGCAACCTTATAAGATATTAATCATCGAAGATGAAGAGACAAGAAAAAAATTGCGTGAAGCCTCATGGGGTCAGTCCCAAATTACCGATGCCTCCCATGTAGTGGTATTTGCAAATATGACTGATTTTGATGAATCATTGGTGGACGATTATATATCCAATGTCGGAATTACACGTAACATAGATACTTCTAATCTTCAAGGATATGCAGACCACATGAAAGACACATTGAACCCGCTTCCGAAAGAGTCGAAAGCAACTTGGACAGCAAATCAGACTTATATAGCCTTAGGCAATCTTTTATCAGCGGCTGCCGATTTAAAGATTGATGCTTGTCCCATGGAAGGTTTTGACCATGAAAAATATAATGAGATATTAGGTTTGAATTCCCAAAACCTAAACGCAGCCGTAGTTGCGACCATTGGCTACAGATCAGAAGAAGATGAAACACAACATTATAAAAAAGTAAGAAAATCTAAAAACGAATTATTCACAACAATTTAAAATAAACCTAAAAAACACACAATTATGAAAAGCGTATTAATTTTAGCAGTTGCCATCGCGGCATCATCAGTAACAAGCGAAAAAAAAGTGAAGGTAGAAGAAAGTAAAATCATTTGGAAAGGCCATAAGGTAACAGGTCACCATGAGGGCACAATACAACTACAGACTGGAACATTAGAATTTGACGATAAAAATCAATTATCAGGTGGTTCTTTTGTAATGGATATGTCTAGCTTAAAAGTTACAGACCTTGAAGGAGAAATGAATTCAAATCTTTCAGGCCATCTTAAATCGGAAGATTTTTTCGGAATTGAAAAACACCCAAAAGCACATTTGGTCATGACCAAGGTTGAAGGAACTAAAGGAAAATATAAAGTGACGGGAGATCTGACTATTAAGAACATCACCCATCCTATTTCATTTGTAATGAATGTCAATGACAATACAGCTACAGCCGACCTCAAAATTGATAGAACCAAATATGACATTAAATACGGGTCTGCAAGTTTCTTTGATGGATTGAAAGACAAAGCCATATATGATGAATTTGACCTAAACGTAAATCTAAAGTTCTAAAACCTCTTGGATTTGATTAGTAGTAGTTTTAAGTGAAGGGAATCCCGAGTGATCGGGATTCTTTTTTAATTTTATCTTAAATAATTTGGAAAGCAAATTTTCCTTTATATATTTGTTTCAAATAATTACAATGAACACAATTTTAAACAATACTTGGTGGTGGAATTCTCGAAACGCAAACTTCGTGAACTAATCCTATAGTATTATTTAATCAAAATACAAAGAGGCTTGTCATTCACGACAAGCCTCTTGCTTTTTATAATAAGTTTAATCTATGAAGACCTTTAGTCTATACACTCATCATAAAAAAATCCTTGCAGATACCATCACTCCTGTCAGTATTTATTTGAAAATCAGGGATAAATTCCCAAACAGTATTCTTTTGGAAAGCAGTGACTATCATGCCAACGACAATAGTTTTTCTTACATCTGTTGCAAACCCATAGCATCTATAATAGTGAAGAATGAACTTATCACTCAGACCTTTCCAGATGACAGTCAATTAGTCAATAAAATTACCCCTCAAACCGATGTAGCAAATATCATCCATAAATTTACCCAACGTTTTAAGATTCAATCCGAAGAGGAGTTCAAGTTCATCAATAATGGTATTTTTGGTTACATTGCCTATGACGCTGTTCGTTATTTTGAAGATGTGACGATATCCAAAAAACCTGGACATCAAGACATTCCGGATATTTATTATGCAGTTTATCAAAATATTATAGCTATCAACCATTTTAAGAATGAAGCATATGTATTTGCTCATTGTTTTGATACTGAAAACAATATCGATGACATTTTACAGCTTATCACATCCAAAAATTATGCAGCGTTCAGCTTTTCAACCAATGGTGACACAACTTCAAATCTTACAGACGAAGCGTACAAACAGCATGTGGATTTGGCCAAACAACATTGCGCCCGGGGTGATGTGTTTCAATTGGTGCTTTCAAAAAAATTCTCACAACCATTCAAAGGTGACGAGTTCAATGTATATCGAGCATTAAGGAGTATCAACCCTTCGCCCTACCTATTTTATTTTGACTTTGGGGATTTTAAAATTTTTGGTAGCTCACCAGAAGCACAACTCATTATCAATAAAGGCAAAGCAGAAATCCATCCGATTGCAGGAACCTTCAAACGCACCGGCAATGATGAGAATGATGCCGAACTTGCAAAACAATTGGCTGTGGACGACAAAGAGAATGCCGAACATGTGATGTTGGTCGATTTGGCAAGAAATGACTTAAGCCGACATAGCAACAATGTGATAGTGGAAAACTACAGGGAAGTCCAATTCTTTTCTCACGTCATTCATTTGGTAAGCAAAGTGACAGGAACAAAAGACAAAGATACCACAACCATGCAATTGGTTGCAGACACCTTTCCAGCAGGCACTTTGAGTGGTGCGCCAAAACACAAGGCCATGCAACTCATAGAGAAATATGAAAAAACAAGCCGTGATTTTTATGGAGGAGCTATTGGATTTATGGACTTCGAAGGCAATTTTAATCATGCTATTATGATACGTACATTTTTGAGCAAAAACCATCAATTGCATTGGCAAGCTGGTGCAGGATTGGTCTCAAAATCCAATCCAGAACAGGAATTGCAAGAAGTTTACAATAAATTAGGGGCGCTCACAAAAGCGATTGAATTGGCTGAAGAAATTTAAGATTATGGTGTTAACACAAGGGTCGGGCTTTCGGCTATATCATTTGCAAAAAAAGCAAAAAGTCCCTAACACTAAAAAAAGGTAGGCAGTAAGCAATAGGCAGTAAAAATTAGAAATAATTCGTGTTTTAGTGGCAAAAACACAAATCTGATATAACAAAAAAGAGATTCCTGCCTTCGTAGGAATAAGGATATGAAGAAAATACTAGTCATTGACAATTACGACAGTTTTACCTATAATCTCGTTCATTATCTCGAAGATTTAGGTGGCGAGGTAACAGTAAGACGAAACGACCAACTGCATTTGGATGATGTTGAAGAATTTGAGAAAATCGTTTTATCCCCAGGGCCAGGAATACCTGATGAAGCAGGATTGCTGAAACCAATCATTAAAAGATATGCGCCTACCAAAAGTATACTTGGTGTCTGTTTGGGTCAACAAGCAATTGGTGAAGTATTTGGAGGGAAGCTCATCAATCTAGAAACAGTTTTTCATGGTGTCGCTTCGAAAGTCACACGGTGTGTTGAGGACGAAATTCTATTCAATGGCCTGGACAAAACCATAGAAGTGGGCCGATATCATTCTTGGGTAGTGGATCCCAATTTACCAGACATATTGGAAGCCACTTCCTTTGATGAAAACGGTCAGGTCATGTCCTTGCGCCATAAAATCTATGATGTCAAAGGTGTACAGTTCCATCCAGAATCGGTTTTGACACCATGTGGAAAGAAGATTTTGGAAAACTGGATAAATCAGTAGACAGCTAACAGTTTGAAGTCTACATTCGGTAGAAATGAATGGATATTTAAAAGTAATGGTTAACTAATTAATTCTTTCCCTTTGGGAAAGATGTCACGGAGTGACAGAATGGGCTTATGAAACATATACTCAACAGACTCATCAACCAAGAAAGCATCTCTAGCGAAGAAGCAAAACAGGTTTTGGTCAATATTTCTAAAGGGGATTATAACCAAAGTCAAATTGCATCCTTCCTTACAGTATATATGATGCGAAGTATTACCATCGATGAGCTCCAAGGTTTTAGGGATGCGCTTTTGGAACTTTGTGTTCATGTCGATTTGGATGATTATAACGGTATCGATTTATGCGGAACTGGCGGTGATGGGAAAGACACTTTTAACATTTCGACCCTTGCCTCCTTTGTGACTGCTGGCGCGGGTGTTAATGTTACCAAGCATGGCAATTACGGTGTATCCTCCGCTTGCGGTTCCTCCAATGTGTTGGAATTTTTAGGTGTCAAGTTCACTTCGGATATCGACTTTCTAAAACATAGTTTGGATAAAGCAGGAATTTGCATCATGCACGCTCCATTATTTCATCCAGCGATGAAAAATGTAGCGCCAATTCGTAAGGATTTGGGTGTAAAGACTTTTTTCAATATGTTGGGCCCTATGGTCAATCCTGCGTTTCCCAAAAATCAATTGGTTGGGGTTTTCAGTTTGGAGCTGTTGCGTCTATATGGATATTTATATCAAAACACAGATAAAAATTATACTATCCTTCATGCCTTGGATGGATATGATGAAATATCGCTGACAGGACCAACCAAGGTAATTAAAAATGAAACAGAACAAATGATACAACCTGAACATTTTGGAGTGGGGACATTAGATCAAAGTGAAATTCATGGAGGCAATACAATTGCAAATTCAGCAAAAATTTTCACGCACATCTTAAACGGACACGGTACCGATTCACAAAATAACGTCGTGTGCGCCAATGCAGCTATGGCAATTGACACCGTAAAAAATATAGGAATTCAATATAGTTTTGAATTGGCCAAAGAATCCCTTTCGAGTGGTAGGGCAAAGGAAAGTTTTGAAACACTTGTTGAATTGAGCAATAAATAGTCTGTTGTAGCCAGAAGGCTGAAGACCTAAGACTTAAAAGATGAACATTTTAGATAAAATAATCAGAGATAAACGAATTGAAGTTGATTTAAAAAAATCAATCATTCCCATTTTCCAATTGGAACAATCAGTATTATATAAGTGAGAAACAATTTCTTTGTCAAAAAAATTAAAACACAGCGCCTCTGGTATTATTGCCGAACACAAACGACGCTCTCCATCCAAATCGGTCATCAATCAAAATTTGAATGTATTTGATGTAGCAAAAGGCTATGAAGTTGCAGGCGTCTGTGGCATGTCAATTTTAACCGATGCTAAATATTTTGGAGGTTCCTTGGATGATTTGGTTGTGGCAAGAGCGAGTAGCAATTTACCGTTATTGAGAAAGGAATTTATCATCGATGAATATCAAATCATTGAAGCAAAATCGTATGGAGCAGATGTGATATTATTGATTGCAGCGGTTCTGACCACAGCCGAAATAAAGCAATTTTCTGAATTGGCAAAAAGCCTTAATTTGGAAATTTTATTAGAAGTTCATAACAATGAAGAACTCCACAAATCCATCATGCCAAGTCTTGATATGATTGGGGTTAACAATAGAAACCTCAAAACCTTTGAAGTAAGTTTGAATATCAGCAAACAATTGAGCGAACTCATTCCTAACGATTTTGTAAAAGTCTCAGAAAGTGGCATCAGCAATGTTGGCGTTGTTAAAGAATTACAGCCTTTTGGTTACAAGGGCTTTTTGATTGGAGAAAACTTTATGAAAACGGATGATGCTGGCAAAAGTGCAAAACAATTTATAAATAAATTAAAATCATGAGGTTCAAAATCTGCGGAATGAAATATCAAGATAATATCTCTGAGGTTGCAAGTCTTGAGCCAGATTACCTTGGTTTTATTTTCTACGAAAAGTCGTCTCGTTTTTTTGATGGATCCATTCCAACATTGCCAAATTCCATAAAAAAAGTTGGCGTCTTTGTAAATGCCTCCATTGATTACATTCGTGAAAAAGTTGATAAACATGATTTACAATTGGTACAATTACATGGAGAGGAATCACCGGAGTATTGTTTGAAATTAAAACGTCATTACGA
>JBGTDZ010000221.1:0-1719 GCA_041748055.1 Aquaticitalea sp. | reverse complement strand
TTTTTACCAATCCTGAATGGGCGGACATATTCTATTATAATATTGTTGACATCAACGGAAGCATTCTCTATATCCAACACGGGATCAAAGAATATATCTCCACTAGTATAACTGTATCCAATTCCTATAAAATTACTTTTTAATGGCAAAGGAGCCCAACGCCTAGGTTCAATATCTTGTGATATGGCCTTTAAACCAAATAATAACAGGAAACATACAAGAAATGTTGAAGTTTTCACGGAAAATAGGATCAGTCGATGGTTATATAGTTTTTATGCAATTTAAAATAGTATTATTTCTTTGGTTCTTCCAAAGTGTTAATCAATAATTCAACATATTTTTCGGCAGTTTTGTGAGCCTCATCAGGGTCATATAAACTTGAGGTGACCACTGCCACCAATTGGTTCTCTTCAGATTCTTCTAGATTGTAAAATACTGTTTCTAATACATAATCGGTTTCAACGCTGGTGGACGTTGAAGTTGGTATAAAGCCTCCAAATGAGTTGTAATAAGATCCGTACGCATAGGGATAACTGTAATAATTATAAAACCCACCATAATAAGCAGGATAATAATTTGAATATGCGGCGCCTACATAGATGCCATCGGTAGTAGTTCTAACGGTTTCTTTTTTGTCTTTGATAACTGTTAATACAACAGCATCAAAACCTTCACTTTTCATCAAACTTTTTATAAAAGCCAAACGTTCTGCTGACATTTCTACTTCAGGATGCAGTTGCGGCGCCTTATGGTAGCTTTCACTTGCTTTTATGCCTCTTGCGCGCAGGGCGTTTGCTATTTCACGCTCGAATTCATAGCGAGCCTCATTGTTAGAGGTACGGGCAATTACAAATACATTCTTTTTCTTAAAAATATCCACTACGGAAGGCTCTGCCTTCCAAGCGTCCAAAACCTTACTACTGGAACAATTTTGAAAAAAGGTGAAAGAGAATGCCAAAAGAATAAGATAACAGTTGATTTTCATTTTTTTGTTTTTTAAGATTTTATATTAAAGTGAAATCACTAAGGTTGCAATCAAAACGCCTCCTCAATACCAAAATAAATTCCTGTATTACCATCTGCACCAACCCCAATGTCCATCCTTAAATTGACATGTTCTTTTTTATTGAAAAGGTAACGAAGCCCTCCTCCAAAACTATATTTAATCTCATTGACATTTAAATCTGTAATTTCTTCACTCACATCACCGATACCACCAAAAGCAACAAAACCCAGTCGTTTCCAAAAATACTGACGGTATTCGGTTTGTAATGTCATGTAATTCTTATCTCTATATCGACCTTGAAAATAACCGCGCATACGTTGATGTCCGCCCAACGCAGGTAGTTCATAAAAAGGGGCATTGCCGCCGACATTTTTAAAATAAAAATTTGTTGCCAACACTTGATTTTTGTAGAACTTTTTATAATATCTAACATCAATCTCAAATGTGGTAAATACATAATCACTGGGATCGGGATATGCTATAAATTTGATGGTTTGATAATGTCCAGAGGTTGGGTAAAACAAATTATCGCGTCCGTCCCAAACCAGATTGGCACCCACACCAAAAATATTTCCACCGTTAAAGCCATTCACCGATTGGTCGATTAGAAATTGATTTTCATCAACATCAACGATAGTTGTGTGCTTATAATCCAATATAAAGCCTGAACGATCGGAAAAAAACAACAGGGGTGGTACTTGTACTTCCAATTG
>JBGTDZ010000220.1:0-2147 GCA_041748055.1 Aquaticitalea sp. | reverse complement strand
TGCTTGTATTGCGGGTTTCATTCCCATTTCCTTTAAGAATCGGAAATGGGCAATAATTGCTTTACGGGTTGTTTTGTATTCTTTGTATGGTAAACCAAATTCAGAAGCAGTTTCCCTTACTATTTTAGAAATTTTTGTGTAATGTACATGGCTGATATGTGGAAAAATATGATGTTCCACTTGATGGTTGAGACCTCCAGTAAACCAGTTGACAATTTTATTTTTAGTGCCAAAATTAACGGTCGTTGCCAGTTGATGTATAGCCCAAGAATTTTTCATGGTTCCATTTTCTTGAGGTAAGGGCATTTCAGCTTCGTCCATGACGTGTGCCATCTGAAACACAACGCTCAAAATAACACCTGCTACATAATGCATCAAAAAGAAACCAATCAACAGTTTCCACCAAGCTATGTCGGTCAATAAAATAGGCAATACGATCCAGATGGATACATAAATAATTTTGGAAATCACCAATTTACTCCATTCGGTTTTTGGATTTGGGAATTTTCCATAAGATAATTTACGTCTCAAATAGCGTTTCATTTGAAGAAAATCGGTGGTGATTGCCCAGTTAATGGTCAATAATCCATATAGTAAAATAGAATAATAATGCTGGAACCTATGGTGTTTATGCCATTCTGCATGTTTGGAAAAACGGAGAATCCGTCCAGCTTCCAAATCTTCATCATGACCATGGATATTAGTATAAGTGTGATGCAGAACATTGTGTTGTACTTTCCAATTATAAACATTCCCAGCCAAAATGTAGATGCTGCTGCCCATCAAACGGTTGATCCATTCTTTATTCGAAAATGAGCCATGATTGCCATCGTGCATTACATTCATTCCTACACCGGCCATGCCAATTCCCATTATAATGGTCAATAAAAGCATTGCCCATGTTGGAAGATCAAGCGTTAATATCAAAAAGTAAGGTGCTAAAAACATCGTAAACATCACTATGGTTTTTACCCATATCTTCCAGTTACCTGTACGTTGTAAGTTGTTGTCCTTAAAATAATCATTAACACGTTTATTAAGTGTTCTAAAGAATTTGGCAGAGTCAGTTCGGGAGAAGGATAAAGTTTGTTCTGTCATTGATTTATGTTTATAAAATAATCTAAATAAGCAATTTTCATATTGTGCGTCTGCAAAGATAGTCATTTTAATTGCGCGATTTTAATAAGGAAATGGTAAAATTTTCCATATTAATTTGACTATTTTTGTGGATAGTTTAGAAAAAATGCAATTAATACAAAATTATTTTAATGATTTAACCCCAACGCAAATTGCTCAATTTCAGAAGTTGGAGGATTTATATAAGGACTGGAACTCAAAAATAAACGTCGTATCGCGCAAGGACATTGATGAGTTGTATTTAAAGCATGTATTGCATTCGCTTGGAATCGCAAAAGTTATTTCCTTTAAACCTAAAGCGAATATTTTAGATGTTGGAACGGGAGGGGGATTTCCAGGAATCCCATTGGCAATCCTATTTCCTGAATGTCAATTTCATTTGGTCGACAGCATCGGAAAAAAGCTAAAAGTAGTTGCAGGTATCGTAGAAGCTTTGGATTTGAAAAATGTCAAGACAACTCACGGCAGGGCAGAGGATGTCAAAGGAGAATTTGACTTTATAGTGAGTAGAGCTGTAACAGTGATGCCAATCTTTGTTGGTTGGGTAAAAAACAAAATTGCCAAAAAGCAGAAACATGACATTAAAAATGGCATTCTATATTTGAAAGGTGGCGATTTAACTGAGGAACTTCAAGTCTTTAGAACGACGACAATATACGAGTTAAGCGATTATTTTACCGAAGAATTTTTTGAAACTAAGAAGGTGGTCCATTTGCCCATAAAATATAAGGGTTAGCCTATAATTTATATCAATTTCGTTTGATTATATATTTCACACATTTTTTTTGAACACCGCTATGGTTTCCGTTAAAACAAAAAAATTCCTCAAACATGACGTTTAAGGAATTTAATTAAATTGTTTGACCCTGTTATCCCAAAAACGGATAACGATAATCTGTCGGTGTCACAAATGTTTCCTTTATCAATCTTGGAGATACCCAACGCAATAAATTTTGTGCACTACCAGCTTTGTCATTCGTTCCAGATGCTCTTGCGCCACCAAATGGTTG
>JBGTDZ010000219.1:0-5362 GCA_041748055.1 Aquaticitalea sp. | reverse complement strand
CTCGCCAGTGGCATTGGTGTCTCTCGCAGGCACTTCATTACTACCACTTAAGTGTGTTGTAAAAACCATTTTATCCGTTTTGAAGTTGCTTTGTTTAGCTAACAAATTGGATTCTTCTTGCAAATCTATAAGCGATTCGTTACTGCAACCTGATAAAGCTACTAACAGGCAGATGCACCCTGTCAGTTTTAAAAATAGTTTAGTCATAATATTTTTTTAGTGTCTAGAAGTCAGTTGTGTTGATATGTAAGACTTTGGGGAAGCTCTATCCAATACTTCTATAACAGAAGTTAATAATCTTAAATTTATAAAAAAAAAGATTTTCAATGAGTTATGTTTAGAATATTTTAGTAATGAGTAATTTTTTAAGAAGTTTTTTCCTCCGAAATAATGAGATAGATAATTGGGATGCTTTTTTGTTTAACGGCTCCATTGTTCAAGGGATAGAACAACCCCGAGGCTTCGGGACTGGTGGAGCTACAAGTTATAATTTTCCCAAACCTTAAATCCTGGCTATCCCGATTAATATGTGGATGTTGGAGAGATTATAATAGTATGCCTACTTCTTTCAACTATTATTTGAATATTACATTAATATCTTTTTGATTTTTCATGTTAAAATTAATGGCGCAATTTTATTTTTATTAAAAAATCGTTAAATTTACTTTCCATCAACAATTAATTAATCTAAAACCCTAACGACGTTTGCAATCAATTCAGGACAGTGATATTATTTTATGGACCAAGCTTAAGCAAGGCAATACGGCAGCTTTGGGTCTTCTGTATGATAGGTTCATTGATGAGTTGTTCTTGTATGGAACCCAGTTTTCTCAAGATAAACAAACTATCATGGACTCAATCCACGACCTTTTTCTCAATCTATACAAATACCGAAAAAACCTAAAGGATACAGATAATGTCAAGTATTATTTATTGGGTTCGTTAAAGAACCAAATACTTAAAGAATCAAAAACAAACTCTATTTTCATTCCCAATTCCCTACTGCCTGAAAGTGTTGCACAGTACTACAGCATGGTCTCCCACGAAGAAACATTGATAGAAGCAGAATATCTGGAACAAAAAACCCATGGAGTTTCGGATGTGGTAGACACCTTAAGCAAAAAGCAAAAACAATGCATCGTCCTTCGCTTCAACGAAAACCGCAACTATGAAGAAATCGCAGAAATAATGAATGTTTCTGTAGAAACCTCAAGAACCCTTATCTATCGAGCTATCAAGGTCTTACGTGCCAGTTTGACAATCCTCGTAATTCTTTTTTTCATTTTTCTTTAAAAAATCTGTCTATAAAGTAGCATTCCCTGACTTATAATTATAGACAGGATGCACTTTCCTGTATTTCTTCATTTCAATCAAAACAACACTGTTGAAATGGATGATAGAAAGAAAAGCAATGAATATTACAGACATAGAGAAAAAACATTTAAGGGACATGATATCTTTATCGGTCTCAAAATATATTCAAAGAAAACGTTTCCTTAAATACGGTGTTGGCATCGCCGCCGCTTGTATTCTTGGATTTTTTGTGGTCAGCCATTTTCAAGACAACACTCACCAATTGTCCCCAATGGACAGTTATGTCAATACATTGGAAGGACAACAAATTCCTGACCAAATCCAATTGGTTTTAGGTGATGACCAAAACGTCAACATTGCAGAAAACGATGCATCCATATCCTATTCCAGCTCTGGGGAACAAGTTACCATTGGGAACTCACAATCGGTAAACCAAAACGCGCTTAAAGGGCAAAAAGTGGTTTTCAATACTTTGATTGTGCCTTATGGCAAGCGCTCTTCAATAGAATTGGCCGATGGCAGTAAAGTATGGCTCAATTCAGGGTCTAAACTGGTGTTTCCTGCGGCATTTACGCAAGACAAAAGAGAAGTCTATCTGGAAGGTGAAGGCATATTTGAAGTCGCTCATGATAAAGCGCATCCTTTCATCGTCAGGTCTGGTAACCAAAACATAGAAGTTCTCGGAACAGTTTTCAATGTCAGCAATTACCATGACGATGATGCCATATGCACAGTCCTAAAAAGCGGTAGTGTCAAAATAAGCTACAACAATTCAAGATTGACAAACTCAAATGAGAGTATCACAATAAAACCAAATACCTTGGCTGTTTATGATAGAATCAATAAGGATATCAAAACCCAACAGGTTGAAGTTGAGAAATATTTTTCATGGCGAGACGGCATTTTCATTTTTAAGAATGATTCCATGCAGTCCATCATGAAGAAAGTGTCTAGATATTATAACATCGAAATAATCATTAATGAAAAGCAGTTGTCAAATGCAACCTTTTCAGGTTACTTGGATGTTAGGGACAATGTAGAAAACGTCATCAAGATCATTCAGGAAACCACAAAATTCGATTACACGATAACTAACAATAAACTCAGTATTAACTAAAAATCTTTGGAAAATTTGAAACACAAAAAGACAATATAAAAAAACCAGAAGATGCGCCAACATCCTCTGGAGTAAAAATCAACATCACTGTGATTACAGTCATATTAACCACTAAAACAAAATTATGAATAAATATGAGAACCTTTATCCCAATAAAAGGATAAAATCTTTTAGATACTACTTGCTACATATTATGAGAGCTTTTATACTATTAGTGACTATTGGTTTGAGTTCTGTGTTTGCCAACAGCACAAAGGCACAGACCAAAATAGATATCAATGTGAGCGATATATCTTTGGAAGAATTGTTTAAGGAAATCCAGAGCAAGAGCGAGTTTATATTTTTCTATAAAGATGATGTCCTGCATTACAAAGTATCATTAAAATTGAAGAAGGCCAGCATTACTGCTATTCTGGACAAGGCTTTTGAAAATACCAATCTTACTTATGTCATCGACAACAGACAAGTAGTGATTAAGGAAGATCAAAAAATTACACCGAAGCCAATTAATACGAAAGAAATCGCACAAGAACGTACCATCAAGGGGGTCATCGCTGATGACCAAGGTGTTCCTTTAGTTGGCGCAACTGTGGTTATAAAAGGCACAAGCAAAGGCGTCTCCACAGATTTTGATGGGAATTTTGAATTAAAAGTTCCTAATGAAGCCACCACTTTGGTCATTTCCTATCTGGGTTTCGTGACACAGGAAGTGAATATTGTAGGTAAAACAGATATAAACATACAGCTGTTGTCTGATAATCTTGCCTTGAGCGAAGTGGTGGTTATTGGATATGGAACGGAAAAGAAGGCTTTATTGACAGGTTCTGTGTCGGCAATAAATTCAAAACAAATTGAAGATTTACCAGTCTCTGGAGTTGATGGTATTTTACAAGGTCAGGCGGCTGGTGTGCAGGTATCTCAGAATTCAGGTACCCCTGGAGGCGAAATGTCTGTAAGAATTAGGGGATTAAGCTCTATTAGTGGATCAAGCCAGCCATTGTATATTATTGACGGCATTCCGGTAACGACGGGCGATTTTGGTCAAATTGGTTATTCCGGTCAGGGTGCGAGTGCGTTGACCGATTTAAATCCAGGTGATATTGAATCCATCAGCGTCCTTAAGGATGCATCTTCGACCGCTATTTATGGGGCAAGAGCTTCCAACGGAATTGTGTTGATCACCACCAAACGTCGAAAAGCTCAAAAATCAGTTGTCAATGTTAATGTTTACACAGGCGTTCAAAGTGTATGGAACGAATTGGACATGCTCGATGCCAGACAATGGATGGAATACCGCAATGACCTTACGAATTCTACCGTATTTACCCAAGAGCAAATGGATAACATCACCATCGATACCGATTGGCAAGATGTGATTTTCAGGACTGCGCCAATCAATAGTTATGAACTTTCGGCAAATGGTGGTTCGGAAAAGACCAAGTATTACATTGGAGGAACATTTTTCGACCAAACAGGTATTTTAATAGGAACGGATTATAAACGTCTCAACGGACGTGTCAATATAGATCATGAACTTTCAGACAAATTTACGATAGGCGCTAGCATCGGTCTGAGTTACGCAAAAACCAATCGTGTGGAGAGTGACCAAACATTGCATGGCCCACTTCCAAATGGAATCTCAACGCCGGCCATTTTTCCGGTATATAATGAAGACGGTACCTATAACCAAGACGGGCCATACTCCAACGCGGTTTCCATTGCAAATGAGGCCATCAACGAGAACTTTTCATACCGAACAAACTCCAACGTGTATTTGGACTATCGAATCATCCCAAGTTTAACCTTTACGACCAAATGGGGTGTCGATTTTCTCAATTTTAGGGAGCATGCCTATGAAAATACACTCACAGTACAAGGTGCTAAATTCAACGGTCTAGGATTTGAAACCTATTCAAATGTTTCCAATGTGGTTTCAAACAACATTTTAAAATATAAGAAGGATTTTGATAAACATAAAATCGAGCTGTTGGCAGGTTACAGTTTCGAGCAATACGAATTTCGATCCTCTTTTATAAGAGGGCAAGATTTCGCTGATGACGATTTGCAATACATCAGTGCCGCTTCAACCATTGTGTCGGCTTCTGCCAATGCAACAGATACAGGCTTAAGATCCTATCTGGGGAGGGCCAATTACAATTATGACAATAAATACCTGTTCGATGTTTCAGGTCGATTTGACACCTCTACAAAATTCGGAGAAAACAACCAAACAGGATTTTTCCCAGCAGCTTCAGTGGCCTGGAGAGTTATAGAGGAAGATTTTTTAAAAGACAGCAATTTCATTTCAGATCTAAAGGTTCGTGCAAGTTATGGTCTTACCGGGAATGATGATATCAGCCCATTTCTCTTTTCAGAATTATATGGAAATGGATCTTATGGAGGACAGCCGGCCATTTTTCCAAGCAACATCCCAAATCCCGATTTGAAGTGGGAAAGTACAGCCCAGTTGAATCTTGGTTTAAATATAGGGTTCTTCAACAGCCGTTTGAACATTACAGCAGATTATTATGACAAACAAACCAATGACTTGTTGTTGAGCAGGCCACTTCCTACCAGTTCAGGTTTTTCTTCGATTACTGAGAATGTCGGAAAGGTTGAAAACAAAGGAATCGAAATTACGATCGAATCTCAAAATTTTGTGGGCGATTTTACTTGGAGTACCCAATTCAACATTTCAGGAAACAGAAATAAGGTGCTCGAATTGTATAATGATCAACCTATTGATGATATAGGTCGCGGTGGCAACAGAATTATGGAAGGCCAACCTATCGGAATCTTCTATAGCTATGAATCCCTGGGCGTCGACCCTTCCACTGGTGATATTGTGTATGCCGATACTAATTTTGATGGGGTCATCACATCTGAAGACAGAACGATTGTCGGTAATCCACACCCTGATTTTATAGGAGG
>JBGTDZ010000218.1:0-6234 GCA_041748055.1 Aquaticitalea sp. | reverse complement strand
AATTTGGAACTTTTATGGAGGGTGCAGATGTCTATCATCAAACGTTACCTAAAAACGGCATTTTGGTTATGGGCAATGAAGCCAATGGAATTTCATCAAAGGTTGAAGCCTTGATTGACAAAAAAATTAGCATTCCTCGATTTGGGAAGCTTCAAAATACAGAAAGCTTGAATGTGGCGACAGCGACCGCTATTTTATTGAGTGAATTTAGGAGGCGTTGAGATGTATGGTGTTGGCTATTGAGTTGGTCGTTGTTTGGATGATTTTCGTTAAACCAATTAATTCTTTCACAACTCCAAACTGAACAACTTCACAAATGAACTTTATTGAAACGTAAAATTCACAAAAACACCACGTGTTTTCATTGAAGCCACATTTCCTGTCCAAGGGCTGTTCGGGTCCACATCCCTTACTATTTCATCATTAAGGGCAAAAACACCACGTATGGAAGGTGTAAATTTGAAATAGAAAAGATAAAAATCAATCCCAAAACCGAGTTCATAAAAATACATGCCTTTCTTGGTCCTAAATTGCCCGGCACTGTTATCATCAGGATTCTCTTCGTTGCTCGATAAATTTAGTGCAGTAGAAAAACCTCCCACCAGAAATGGTTTAATATTGTTGACCCGTTTGGTCGATATTTTTAACAATAATGGCAAATGGATGTAGGTGGATTTTACTTCTCTCAATAAATCGGAATCGGTAAATTCCACTCCATTAAAATAACTGGGGTCATATTGCAGGTCGCGTTGGGAAATAATCAATCCGGGTTCAAATCGTACGTTGAAATAATCGTTTAGACGTATGTCACCGATCAAGCCTACATTGAAACCTAAACTTGTTTCAACCAAAATATCCTTTCGGTCCTGTTCATACTCAAACTTAAAATCATAACTGTTCAATCCCAAAAAATAACCCCAAGACAGTAGGTTATTGTCTGTTGTTCCTTTACCACCATTGGCATCGTTAGCTATTTTTTCTTTGCTAAACCATTGTGCAGATATAGTTTGGCTTATTAGAACGAACAATAAAATGACGTTTATTTTCTTCATAAATTATTTAAATGCTTTATAAATTGTAGCCACTCCAAAGGTCTGCGGCATGTCTTTGACATTATTAAACCCAATTTGCCTTAAAATATTGTTCATTTCCTCACCGTATGGAAATTTTGAGGCAGATTCACACAAATAGGAATACGCTGACTGATCTTTTGAGAACATTTTTCCAATAGCGGGTAGAATGTTTTTGGTATAAAAAGAATAGCCGGCTTTGTAAATTGTTTTTGTGGGTACCGAGGTTTCCAAAATCACGAAAACACCTTGTGGTTTGAGCACCCGAAGGATTTCTGAAAGACCTTTTTCAAGATTTTCAAAATTACGAATTCCAAAGGCAACAGTTATCGCATCAAAAGTATCATTTTCAAAAGGCAGGTTTTCAGAATCTCCAACCACCAGTTGTATCTTTGAGCCCAGATGTTTTTCTGAAATCTTTTTTCGCCCCACATCGAGCATGCCTTCACTTATATCCAATCCAATAATTTCGGTAGCACTTGACTTTGCCAGACTTATTGCCAAGTCAGCAGTTCCGGTAGCAATGTCCAGAATGTTTTTTGGTTGATGTGCATCAACAATGTCCACTACTTTTTTTCGCCATTTAACATCTATCCCAAAGGAAATCACGCGATTGAGTCCATCATATTCTTTTGAAATGGTATCGAACATTTTGGTGACCTGCTGTTTTTTGTTCAAATCACTACCCTTGTAAGGCGTTACTTTTTCGGACATTTATTATTTTTTGACAAAGATAGAATAATCGATTCGTTTTCAAATCAATCGTCAAATAAAAGACTGGAGACAGTTCCAGGACTTCGTGGTTCTAGTCAAAAGGTCGCTTCTATTTGCCATAAGACATAAGATTGATTTTAATTGGTTGAAATTTATGTAGTCTAGACTCAAGGCTTTAGCAATTCCAATGCTTAGTAATGCTCTTGGCTCTTTTTGATGTCGAATTACAATGCTCTTTTAAAATTGTAGTATATTTGTTTGTTTTTTTGAATGCTCATACTGAAGAAACACCCATCAAATGTATTTTTCTCTAAAGAAATGGTGATCTGGAGGTTTCTTGTATTTTCTAAAACAATAAATTGTTCTCATGAAAATAATAATTGCTGGTGCTGGTGAAGTCGGGTTCCATTTAGCAAAATTACTGTCCTTTGAATCACAGGAAATCACCCTTCTCGACACCAAAAAGGAAAGTCTCGTATATGCCATCGACCACTTGGATATTAGAGTAATTAAAGGAGATGCCACGTCCATAGCTGTCCTAAATGATGCCAAAGTTGACACCTCCGATTTATTTATCGCTGTCACTTCCTCAGAAACCACCAATATCACTGCTTGTGTTTTGGCGAAACAACTGGGTGCTAGGCGCACAATTGCGAGGATATCCAATTCTGAGTTCATTGACCATAAAGAAATGGTGGGTTTTTCAAAATTTGGAATCGACGAATTGATTTCTCCAGAATCCTTGGCAGCATCCGAAATAGAATTGTTGTTAAACCAATATGGATTCAACGATAGTTACGAATTCGAAGAAGGAGCTTTGACTATGTTGAGTTTGCGGTTGTCCCGTACCGCAACTTTTGTTGATAAAACGGTAAAGGAGGCAGCCAAAGGATTTCCGGAATTACATTTTGTCCCGATTGCCATTCAGCGCTTTGGAACACAATACACGATCATTCCTCGTGGTGACACACAATTTAAGGAAGGAGACAAAGTGGTGTTCATCACATCAAAAGGTGGAGATGAAGAGTTGTTTGAACTCTCTGGAAAAGTAAGGTTAGACATACGTAATGTCATGATTCTTGGTGGAAGTAAAATTGGCCTGAAAACCGCAAAGGATTTATGCAAGAGTAATTTTAAGGTAAAACTGATTGAAAGTAACAAAGAAGTGGCTTTTGAAATGGCCGATGAGCTTCCAAACGCATTAGTCATCAATGGCGATGGCAGAAATGCTGAACTGTTGGATGAGGAAAACATCAGTAATATGGACGCTTTTATTGCTGTCACAGGAGATTCGGAAACCAATATCATGTCATGCTTGGTTGCTAAATCTAAAGGCGTGAAAAAGACCATTGCTTTAGTCGAAAATATGGATTACTATCAGTTGTCACATTCCATAGGTATTGATACCTTGATAAACAAAAAGCTTTTGGCGGCCAATAACATTTTTAGATATATACGAAAAGGCGAGGTGGTTGCCATGACCAAATTGACCAATATGAATGCCGAACTGCTGGAATTTGAGGTAAAACCCAAAACAAAAATCACAGGTAAGCAAATAAAGGATTTGGATTTTCCTCGTTCGGCTATTATTGGAGGCGTCATCCGAAATGGAAAAGGAATGATTCCTTTGGGAAGTTTTAATATTGAAGCTGGCGATAGAGTTGTAGTTTGTTGTTTACCAAGATCGATTACAGAAGTCGAAAAGTATTTCTTTTAGCAGATGGCAAAATTCAACTTTAAAATCATTTTTCATTTTTTCGGACTTTTATTGTTGTTTAATGGTGGGTTTATGCTGTTGTCGACAATCATAAGCCTTATATATAAGGATGGGATGACCTTGGAGCTATTCACATCTGGTATAGCAGTGCTGATTGTCGGAGTGATTTTAATGTTGTTGACCAAAAAGCATAGCAAGGTCATGAACAAGCGTGAAGGTTACTTCGTGGTCACTTTTGGGTGGGTAGTTATGGCGATATCTGGGGCAATTCCTTATATGATAACTAATGTCATTCCAACCTTTACGAGCGCTTTTTTTGAAACAATGTCTGGCTATACCACCACAGGTGCAACCATTCTCAATGACATTGAAATAGTTCCTGAAGGGGTCTTGTTTTGGCGAAGTACCACCCATTGGATTGGAGGTATGGGAATCATTGTATTGGCAATTGCGATTTTGCCTTTATTGGGCATTGGAGGAATGCAATTGTTCGCAGCCGAAGCACCTGGGCCGAGTGCAGATAAATTGCATCCGAGGATTACAGATACTGCCAAAAGATTATGGCTTATTTATTTTGGTTACACCGTTGCGGAGACCATTTTGTTGAAAGTGGCAGGAATGTCTTTTTTTGACGCCATCAATCATTCCATGAGCACCTTATCAACAGGTGGTTTTTCTACCAAGAATGCAAGTATCGCCTATTGGAACGACAAGCCCATAATTCAATATATCATCATCATTTTTATGTTTTTGGCTGGAACCAATTTTGTCCTGAGTTATTATGCGTTTAAAGGAAAGATACAAAAGGCACTTGGAGATGAAGAGCTTCAATGGTATTTTCGATTTATTGCTTCGTTTACCATCATTGTAGCCTTAATTATTTATTTCAGAGCTGATTTTTCAATTTCTACAATTGACCATCCTCAAGTATGGGGAAAATTGGAGGCTTCATTTAGGCATGCTTTGTTTCAGGTATTGACGATTATCACAACTACAGGATTTATTTCGGCAGATTATACTTTATGGACACCATTCTTGGTGGTTTTTTTCTTTGGTATTATGTTCCTTGGAGGTTCCGCTGGGAGTACGGCAGGTGGTGTGAAAGTGATGCGCCATCTCATCTTAATCAAAAACGGATTTCTTGAGTTCAAAAGAGCTTTGCACCCCAATGCCATATTGCCCGTTCGTTATAATAAAAAGGCTATTTCTGGCGAGATTGTGCTCAACATACTTGGTTTTTTTATCCTGTATATGCTTTCCTTTATTATCGGAGCTTTGGTGTTTTCTATGTTTGAAATCGACTTTACATCAGCAGTAGGATTATCTGCTTCGAGCCTTGGCAACATTGGTCCGGCTTTGGGCAGTTTTGGTCCGGTGAACAATTATGCTGCATTGCCACCTTTGGCACAATGGTGGTCTTCGTTCTTAATGCTTATTGGGCGTTTGGAGCTATTTACAGTTCTGATTCTGTTGTCACCTTTCTTTTGGAGAAATCGCTAAACGTAACATTCCAATCTAAATGCCATATTATAGTTAGAACAGATTTGATAGCAGTGATATTAATGGAGGGAAAGAAGCTTTTGATTTCCCTGTAGTTACACTTGAAATGTTGAGAAACATCAGGGACTGATTGCAAAAGGAAAGAAAATCTAGTTGTCGCAATTACAACAATTCTGATTTTCGTTCTCGTTTATTAAATAACAAAGCCACTAATTTCAGTGGCTTTTGAATTTTCAATCTAAAGATTCTTTTATTCGTCTCACAGCCTCAACAATCTGTTCTTCCGAAGCAGCATAAGATAACCTAATGCAGTTTGGGTTGCCAAACGCATCACCTGTTACTGTTGCAACCAACGCTTCTTCCAATAGATACATGGAAAAATCGTCGGCATTATTTATTTTGTGACCTCTTAGGGTTTTTCCGAAATAGTAAGAAATATCTGGAAAGACATAAAAGGCACCTCCTGGAACATTATTCTTAAAGGTAGGAATATCATTGAGCAATTTTATAATTAAATCGCGTCGTGTTTTGAATTTGTCCACCATAAATTGAATGCGTGATGGTGGTTCGATTAAAGCGGTAATTGTTGCACGCTGTGCAATGCTATTGGCACCACTGGTAATCTGTCCTTGCATTTTGTTACAGGCTCGTGCTATGTATTCCGGGGCACCAATATAACCAATTCTCCAACCTGTCATGGCAAATGCTTTAGACACACCATTTACGGTAACAGTCCTGTCGAACATATCATCAAATTGTGCCATGCTAGCATGTTCACCAACAAAATTAATATGTTCATAAATTTCATCAGAAACCACGATGATATTGGGATATTTTTGAAGCACATCGGCCAAGCTTCTCAATTCTTCCTTACTATAGACTGAGCCACTTGGGTTACAGGGCGAACTGTACCATATCATTTTTGTTTTTGGGGTTATTGCAGCTTCCAATTGTGAAGGCGTCAACTTAAAATCGTTTTCAATTGACGTTTGGACTTCCACAGGAATACCTTCATTCAATTTAACAATGTCATTATAACTTACCCAATAAGGACAGGGTAAAATCACCTCATCTCCTTTGTTCAACATTACTGCTGCGACATTTGCCAAGGATTGTTTGGCACCAGTTGAAACAACAATTTGGGAAGGTTTATATGTCAATCCATTATCGCGCTTGAATTTTGTGATGATGGCATCCTTCAATTCCACATATCCATCAACAGGAGAATAAGAA
>JBGTDZ010000217.1:0-11688 GCA_041748055.1 Aquaticitalea sp. | reverse complement strand
TATTGCAGACGAAATCGAAATGGACGTCTCCACCGTATCCCGAGTGGCCAACAGCAAATATGTGGATACACCGTATGGCACCAAACTCATCAAGGAATTCTTCTCCGAATCGATGACCAATGACCAAGGTGAAGAGGTATCGACCCGCGAAATCAAAAAAATATTGGAAATCACGATTGGCGACGAAAACAAGCGCAAACCTATGACAGATGATAAATTGGCAGCCATTCTTTTGCAAAAAGGCTATCCAATAGCTCGTAGAACGGTTGCTAAATACAGAGAGCAATTGGACATTCCTGTGGCACGCTTACGCAAGAAAATATGATGGACCGTATCCTTAAAGGCATCTCCATTATCTTCCATCCCATCATAATGCCATTGTTGGGTGTGCTTTTTTATTTTTCAAAAACGCCTCGCTACATGCCAGAAGGCATTATGAAGGCAAAGTTGTTTTCCATTACCATCCTTACAATCATTCTTCCAATATTGGTGTATTTCCTGCTTAAAACGATCAAGAATGTCGATTCCGTGTATTTAAAAACCACAAGCGAACGGATTGTGCCGCTGCTTATCCATTGTGCCATCCTTTTGCTCATTTTATACCGAGTATTGCCCTCCAACGAAATCGAAGAATTGTATTATTTTTTTGTGGGCATACTTTGCTCCACCATGGCATGTTTGCTTTTGGCAATAATGAAGTTCAAGGCGAGCATACATATGATAGCTGCCGCTGGGTTTTTTATGTTTGCCGTAGCATTGAGCATTCACTTCAAAATCAATATCAACGGGAGCATTGCCCTGATGTGCATCATCATCGGTGCTATTGCAACTTCAAGATTGCATCTAAAAGCGCACACCAATACCGAACTTCTCATTGGTTTCTTAATCGGATTGATACCACAGCTTTTTGTTTTGAATTATTGGCTGTAAAAAGATTTTAGAACATAGACTCAAGACAAAAGACGTCCACTTGTTGACTATAAAATATAAAACATCAACCCTATTTTAACACTCCGCATGTCTATGGACTCTCCATTGATTTGGGCTGAGGAATCAAAGATTGAATTCAGTCCGTAGTAAATATGCGCATTCCAAGTTGCATAGCCAGCACTCAAGGTGAGACCATATTGAAAACTGGTAATATCTGCAATATTAGAGTTTGTGATTTTTCCAACATTGCCTTCAAATTTTGACGAATTATAAAAAACATAGCCAACTTTCACCCCAGTGTAGATCCGCCAGAATTTATAATCTTTTGGCGTTGAAGTACGCCATCTGAATTCCAATGGCATCTCAACCAAATAGGTTGAAAGCTTGTTTTTGCTAAATGAGATATTGTCCTCATCAATAATCGAATAAATGTATTCCCCATCAGGCTGCTCAACAATCAGCATATTCTGGTTATAGGAGTTTGAAGACAGCCCAAGCCCAACTCCAATGGCAACATTTCTACGCTCATTCACAGGAAAATCCCTGATAAAACCAATGTGAAAACCACTTGAAAACCCTTGTTGGGAAAGGTTTTCTGGGATGTTTGATAACAAATTATAGGTAATTGAAAAATAAAACTGGTCTTCCCGGTAATTTTTGTCAACGACCTTGATGGAATCGTTTTGTGTTTGAATGGAATCCTTTTTTACCTGTGAAAAACAAGGCAATGCACAACAAAAGAAGAATAAAAGGACAAGAGCTTGCTTCATGCTACAAATATAAATGATAAAACCAAAAAACCCTCTCCAAACGAATGAAGAGGGTTTTCTTTTTTGATATTATTTGATTTCGTTACCATCTTTATCAATAAAATGGTATTCAAGATAGGTGTAAGCATCTCTGGGTTGTATTTTGACCCATTTTTTGTGTTCCAAAAACCATTTGGAACGTACCGATGGAAAACCTTTCGAAAGAAAGGCTGCTATAAAAGGATGTGTGTTTAAAGTCACCTTCTTATAGTCTTTTTTAAGAATCTGCTCTAGCTCTTGGTTGATGCGTTCTATCACCTTAATTGGTGCTTCAATATCTTCACCACCGTTGCCATCTGGATTTTCTTCTTTTGTTTCAATATTACGCTCTGGTCTTACGCGCTGTCTGGTAATCTGTACCAGGCCAAACTTGCTCGGAGGCAATATTTTGTGCTTCGCTTTATCATCGCTCATTTCATTGCGCAGATGGTCAAAAAGCTTCTTGCGGTTGCCTGCATTGGACATGTCTATAAAATCAATGACGATGATGCCTCCCATATCGCGCAAGCGCAACTGTCTGGCTATCTCCGATGCAGAGATCATGTTCACTTCCAAGGCAGTGTCTTCTTGGTTCTTTTCTTTGTTGGATCGGTTGCCACTGTTTACATCAATCACATGTAGGGCTTCGGTGTGTTCTATCACAATGTACGCACCCTTTGCCATAGATACTGTACGTCCGAATGAGGTCTTTATCTGCCTCTCTATACCATATTTTTCAAATACTGGTACACCGTTTTGATGATGTTTTACAATAGATTCCTTTTTTGGTGCAATCTGGTGCACATAATCTTTTACTTGTCCATAAAGTGCTTCGTCATCCACTACGATATTGGAGAATGAATCATTAAAGATATCCCTCAAAATTGAGGAGGCTTTATTCATTTCGCCCAATACTTTGCTTGGATGATGTGCCTTATGGATTTTTTTACACATTGCTGTCCATCGATTCAGCAAATTCTGTAAATCACCGTCCAATTCCGCTACTAGTTTGCCTTCAGCGACTGTGCGTACAATGACGCCAAAACCTTTGGGTGCTATGCTTCTTACCAATCGTTTTAAACGATCTTTCTCTTCTTTCGACTCAATCTTTTGAGAGATTGAAATTCGGTCCGAAAAGGGTACCAAAACAATATACCTTCCAGCAATGGAGATCTCCGAACTCAATCGGGGTCCTTTTGTGCTAATGGGTTCTTTTACAATCTGTACTAAAATCGATTGATTGGCTTTTAACGCGTTGGTTACGCTGCCATGTTTATCAATGTCCTTTTCGAACTGAAAGTTTTTTAATAGGAAATCGGTAGGTTTCCCTGTGCTTACACGTTTAATGAATTTTAAAAGGGAAGGGACTTGTGGGCCTAGGTCATGGTAATGCAAAAATGCATCTTTCTCATACCCTACGTTTACAAATGCAGCGTTAAGACCTGGAACGACCTTGCGTATTTTGGCGATAAACACATCACCAACCGCAAAGTTGTTATCTTCTTCCTCTTTGTGCAATTCAATTAATTTTCCATCTTTTAATAAGGCGAAATCAACAACATCGGAACTTGAACGAATAATCAATTCTTTATCCATAATGTTAATTTACTCCACTCCGACTATCAATCGGAACAGATGGTTAATACTTTTTTTTGACACAGGATTTTGTAATCCGGTAAATTCATGATGTGCAAAGGTAAATGCACTTTAAACATGAATTTTATATCAAAGAACGTTGTTGTGAAAAATCAGAAAAAGTAGCTAAAAACTACTTTTTCCAAGTTATTTCTTTTTGTGACGATTAGCGCGTCTCCGTTTTTTACGCTTATGCGTCGCTACTTTGTGTCTTTTTCTTTTTTTACCACTTGGCATACATCAAGTTTTTTTTAATTAATGTTTCGTTTAATGCTTATTGTACATCAACATTGGTTTTCACACCTTCTACAAATACTTTTGCAGGTTTAAATGCTGGAATGTTGTGTGCTGGTATTTTGATAGTGGTATTTTTAGAAATGTTTCTACCGGTTTTTTCAGCTCTTGTTTTGATTATAAAACTTCCGAAACCTCGTAAGTATACATTATCTCCACCTTCTAAAGATGTTTTTACTTCTTCCATAAAAGTTTCAACTGTTGCTTGAACATCTCCTTTTTCAATTCCCAATTTATCGGAAATTTTCGCTACTATATCAGCTTTTGTCATTGTTATTTTTTTTAGAGTTACTATTAATTATTAGGGATGCAAATATAGGAATTTTAATTTCAATATTTCAAGCCTAATTAATTAAAATTTAACCTAGTAAACATTTATTTTTGCAGGTAATTACATTTTGAAATGAATTTTAGTAAAACTTTAACTTATTGGTATTCAATAAATAAGCGAGATTTTCCATGGCGAAATACAAAAGAGCCTTATTTTATCTGGCTTTCGGAAATAATTTTACAACAAACACAGATTAAGCAGGGATTACCATATTATGAAGCTTTTGTAACCCAATTTTCAACGGTTCTACAATTGGCAAACGCAAATGAAAGCGATGTTTTAAAGCTTTGGCAAGGGTTGGGTTATTATTCTCGCGCCCGAAACCTGCATTTCACAGCCAAATACATTGCAGAAAAGCTGAACGGAAAATTTCCTGATAATTATAAAGGCTTACTTCAACTTAAAGGTATTGGCGATTATACAGCAAGTGCCATTGCCTCAATTTGTTTTGATGAACCTGCTGCTGTGGTGGATGGTAATGTCTATCGTGTCCTCTCCCGATATTTTGGGCTGAACACGCCAATAAATTCCACACGAGGCATTAAGGAATTCAAGGCTTTGGCCACTTCTTTAATTGATAAAAAAAATCCAGGCGATTACAACCAGGCAATTATGGAGTTTGGCGCCACGCAATGCAAGCCTCAAAATCCAAATTGTGGCATCTGTCCTTTAAATAACAGTTGCGTTGCCTTACAAAAAGGACTAATAAATCAACTCCCTGTGAAACTGAAAAAAACGAAAATTACCAAAAAACATTTTAATTTTCTGGTATTTATTTCTTCAGATAAGAACACCTTGTTTCACAAACGCAATTCTAAGGGGATTTGGCAAAACCTGTATCAATTTCCTTTGATTGAAACAGACAGCGCTTTGGAAACAATTAGGTTCGAAAATCATCCACTTATTATGGACTACTTGAAAAGTATTCCTTTTGAATTCAGTCTTTATAATGAAAAAGATATCATCCATAAGTTAACCCATCAGCATTTACACACCAAATTTTGGATTGTTGAAGTCGAGGAATTGCCCGAAAAAGGAATCCCGATATCAGAATTGAGACTGCATCCTACTTCTGTCCTCATTGGCAATTTTATTGATGAATTTCACTTTCCTGTATAATGGTTTCCAATGTGGAAAACTTCCCACAGAATTCACACATGCGCAGAGAGTTCGCCCTAAAAATCTGATTTATAACATCATCTTACCTATTCTGCTCATATACTATTGATCTGTAGGAGATAAAAGAACAGTTTAAATCCAAATTCAAATAATTTAAAGTCCTATTTTTTCATTACTTTTAGTAAGTCGCTGCAAAAGGTTATTTTTGCATTTATAATTAAAAACAGCTATGTCGGGAACCTTAAATAAAGTAATGCTGATTGGACACCTAGGGGATGAAGTAAAATTGCACTATTTTGAAGGAGGCGATTGCGTTGGACGTTTTCCAATTGCTACCAACGAAACGTATACGAGTAAAAAAACCAACGAACGTATCTCAACTACGGAATGGCACAATATTGTGGTGCGAAATAAAGGTGCTGAAATCTGTGAAAAATATTTGAGCAAAGGCGACTTGGTATATATTGAAGGGCGCATCAGATCTCGAAAATGGACCGATGACAAAGGGATTGAGCGGTATTCTACAGAAATTCTATGTTCCGATTTTACGTTTTTGAGCACTAAAAAGGATAAACAAGGTCAGCCTATATCCATTGAGACCGGTTCCCAAACTGGACAAGACAAAGACCTTGAGGAAAAAGATCATGATGATCTTCCTTTTTAATATGTTCTTTAAAATCCCAGTACCGATGCAATCATCAGAAATATTGTATAACCAATTTTTTGTCTATTGGACCCAGAACCCACGAGTTTAATCATTTTAGTTTCTCCCGATAATACGGCCCTTATTTTGGGTCTGATTCTACTTATGGTCTTATTGTTTTGCTCTGCCATGATCTCAGGCGCAGAAGTAGCACTATTTTCACTGACCCGCTCTGATTTGGATAAAGGTCTAGAAGAAGGCTCAAAGGGCTTCGACATTATTGCTAAATTAATGGAGCGTCCAAAAAAATTACTGGCCACAATTTTAATCGCTAACAATTTCATAAATATCGGTATTGTTATTTTGTTTGCTTACCTAGGGGAATTCATTTTCTATAGAATAGACATCACCTGGGTGCGTTTTTTATTGGAAGTGGTTTTAGTGACATTTCTCATTTTGCTTTTTGGGGAAATCATCCCAAAGGTATATGCCAGCAGAAATCGGATCAAGTTTTCAACCTTCATGGTTTACCCTATCAGGATATTGGACATCCTATTATCCCCTATCAGTTTACCAATGCGCCATATGACGATTGCCATTCACAACAGACTAGGAAAACAAAAATCGAATATCAGTGTTGATCAGCTTTCGCAAGCCCTGGAACTCACAAGGGAAAGCGACACTACACATGAAGAACAAAAAATACTACAGGGCATTGTCTCTTTTGGAAATACCGATACCAAACAGGTCATGAAGCCTCGTATAGATATATTTGCACTACAGGCTGAAGAGAAATATTCTGAAATCATGCCACAAATCGTAGAAAATGGCTATTCGCGAATCCCTGTTTACACAGATAGTATTGATACGGTTATTGGTATCTTGTACGTAAAGGATTTATTGCCCTACCTCGACCGAAAACAGTTTGATTGGACCACCCTGCTCCGTGAGCCATTTTTTGTACCGGAAAATAAAAAACTGGATGATTTGATGGTAGAGTTTCAGACCAAAAAAGTGCATTTGGCTGTCGTTGTAGATGAATATGGAGGCACCTCTGGTGTTGTCTCGCTTGAAGATGTCATTGAAGAAATTGTCGGCGACATCAGTGATGAATTTGATGATGACGATTTGATCTATACAAAAATTGATGACTATAATTATTCCTTGGAAGGAAAAACGCCCTTGAAGGATTTTTATAAAATCGTGACCCTTGAAGACGAGACCGACTTTGAAAGCCATAAAGGAGAAGCTGAAACAATTGCTGGTTTTGTTTTGGAGATTTCGGGAATATTCCCTAGACGGGGCAGTAAAATAAATTTTAAGAATTTCGTTTTTACTATTGAAACATTGGACAAAAAAAGAATCAAACAAGTGAAATTTACGATACTTAAATGAAGCTGGGCTGGAAGCTGGAAGCTTGAAGCTCTAAAAAATGCAAATTTTAGATTGAACGATTTATTTTTAGGATGAAAAAATCAACATATATTTTATTGCCAATTCTGGCAAGTTTATTGATGGCTTGCGGAGATGACTCAATCCCAAAACCAAAGGGATATTTAAGATTGGAATATCCACAACCTGAATACAAAAATGTAGATGTGTCACTTCCTTTTACCTTTGACAAAAATCAACTTGCAGAGCGTATTCGAAGTATCAAATCTGACACGATAAATAATATGTATGGTGTTGACATTGATTACCCAGCTTTGAAAGGAACCATTTATCTTACATACAAAAATGTGTCTTCAAAAGAACAATTGATGAATTATATAAAGGACGCTCAAAATTTGACCCAAAAACATGTCATCAAAGCAGATGAGATTGTTGAGCAACCTTTCTTGAATAAAGACCACAATGTGTTTGGAATGTTTTATGAAGTTGGTGGCAACGCCGCTTCACAATCACAATTTTATGTAACGGACAGCACTGAACATTTTTTGATTGGTTCCCTTTATTTTTATGCAAAACCAAATTATGATTCCATTTATCCTGCGGCAGTTTATCTAAAAAATGATATTCAGCATATTATGGAATCTTTGAGGTGGAAGGAATAAAAAAAGACCGCCATTTCTGACAGTCTTTTCCATTTATATATTGATGAACTCATTAGAAACTATATCTCAAGCCCACTTGCATTTGCCATCTTGAGGATTGCAAACCTGCGTCATCGATATTGTTTTCCGTACCTTCCACTCTCGAATTGAATGTAAATTCAGGCGTTGTGCCGTCAGTTGCAAAACCCGCAAAATTGAGGGGTTGTACCTGATTAAAATTAGTACTAGTTCTTACACCCCAATCCTTATTGATAAAGTTGGTGAAATTGAAAATGTCAGCCGTGAACTCCAATCTATGAACCTTATTACCAATCTCAAATCCAACTTCCTGAGCGAACTTTAAATCCACGATATGGCTCCAGTCAGAACGGTCTGCATTTCGCTCAGCGAACTGACCTCTTCTTGAGCTCAAATACTCATTTCCGGAGATATAAGCGTCCAATTGTTGCCACTGTTCGGCAGCCGTAGTAGTAACATCATTGCTGGTAACGTCAACCAATTGCGCCTCATCTTGCGTCGCTGGAACGTAGATCAAAGCTGAATCAGATCCTGTATCCGCCAACAATCCACTACCTCTATAAACGTAGCTGAATGGGGTACCTTCTGCACCTTCGTAGAACAGACCCAATCTCGTCTTGATATTGTCCGTCCATTTAAATTCGATGGTGGAATTTGCAATAATACGATGCCCAGGCGAGAAATCTGAAGTTGATACATCCGGTCTGTTAGAACCATTGATAGTCTCTAAATTACGCCACTGTGAACTGTTCTGTGAGCTCGTTCCGTCCAAAATACCGTCTGCATCGCCATAAGCATAGGAAGCAGCAGTTCGAATATCAAAGCGATCCGTGATGAAATTGTGGGAAAGTGTACCACTCACATTGTAAGAACTGCCTTCACCAGTATTAGATCCTAAATAAATGTCGCTATACGTTCCATCAACTTTGGCAAAACCATAGTTAGGTCTCGCTCCTGCACCCGTAGTCACAAACTGTGGGCCAACCAAGTTAATGTTTTCGTAGGTGAGGGCGGTGATGTTATCATTCCATAGGAAATCAGCCGAGAGAACAAATCCAGCTCCCAACTTTTGATCGACCGCAATATTGGTTTTGAACACTTGTGGTAGTTTGAAATTTTTGGCAAAAAGATCGACTTGACCACCTACGGTGCCGCTTCCTGGAGCAGGGTCAGCGAATTGCGTATTAGGATCTGGATTGAACAGAGGCGTGTTGGCACCCGTCAATTGTATGAAACCTGCACTCAAACCATTATTGTTATATGCTGCACCTGGCCATACCAAAGGTATCCTAGAGGTAAAAATACCGACACCACCGCGTATCTGCGTTGATTTTTTTCCTTTCAAGTCCCAGTTAAATCCAATTCTTGGAGAAATATGAACGCTTGGATTGATGGCCTGACCTACACGAGCTCCCTGTAAATCTTTTCCAGCCGCTTCCAAAAGCGCCACTGTTCTGGTATTGAAATCGTCATTTGCAAGTCCTTCTTCCCAATATGGAATATCGATTCTTAAACCAGCCGTAATTTTAAAGTTATCTGACATGTTGACCTCATCCTGTACGTAAAGTCCTAGCTGAAAAATATCAAATTCCGCAGCCCCTTGTGAATTGTCACCAAAACCGCCCAATAAGGAATAACCATAACGGTATCGGTTGGGTGCTGCATTGGCCAAGAAATCATCTAAAGTACTGAAACGATAATCCCCGAAGTTCTGTCTAAAAAACACATTTTTAGCAGCGGTAAATTCATTGTTCGTTCCTAGAGTGATGGTATGTCTGCCTGAATAAATTTGAAAATTGTCAGTAAAGGTCAGTACACTCTGCTCCAATAAATTGGCCGTTGAGAAAGGTTCAGACCCGAAGAAAATAGAACCTGCACCATCCCGAATTTCAACCGACGGGAATGAAGCTCCTTGAGGGTCTCTGTCGTCGTTTACTGTCGTATATCCAATCACCAAATTGTTTGAATACTTGTCACCTATTTTTGAATTGAATTCCAATGCGGTAGAATTGGTGATGGACTCAAAATTAATGGCGCGATTGAAGAAATTAATAACTCCTGTATTTGAAGAAGGTGTATCCAACTGCACAGCTTTAACATAACTATGTTTCAACGACAATCTATTGTTATTGTTGATATTCCAATCAACTTTGGCTATCAATTTGTCGCTTTTCAAAGAGGAAGTGTTATTTGCATAGCCGCCAGCATCGTACCCGTAGGTGGTTGACAGATAATTGGATAATGTTGACAAGCGAGTAGCATCTGAATCTCCCAAATAGTTATTTATTTGAAAAGGTTGAGGCGTTTCATTGTCTTGTCTTTCATAATTCACAAAATAGAACAATTTATCCTGGATGATTTTACCTCCCAATCTCACACCATATGTTTTAGCAGAGAACTCAGAAAGTTTTTCTCTTTCGCCGTCTTCCCCTGCCAATTTCACCGGTGTCTTTCCTGCTAAATCTTGATTTCTCAAAAATGCATAGGCTGAACCTTCCAACGTGTTGGTTCCTGATTTTGTGATGGCATTGATACTACCGCCTGCAAAACCAGATTGCCTGACATCAAAGGGTGCCACGTTGATCTGGAACGATTCGATTGCATCCAATGAGATTGGGCTTACTCCCGTTTGACCTCCGTTGGTTCCATTTGCAGCTAATCCAAAAACATCGTTGTTCACCGCGCCATCAATATAAATGGCATTGTAACGGTTGTTCTGACCAGCAATTGAAATGACGTCCTCATTAACTTTTGCCTGAGGTGTCAATCTCGCAAAATCCGCAATATTTCTTGAAATTGAAGGCAAAGTGCTCACTTGCCTTTGAGACACCCTCGTTTCGGCACCCGTTTTACCAGAATCAAATGTGCCATCCCTTTGTGTGGTGATGACCACCTCGTTCAAGACATCAGCATCTTCTGATAAGGATACACTGATCTTTTTTGCATCTCCCAGTTGAAGATAGACGTTTTCATCCGCATACTCCGTGAAACCTACGTAAGAAATGGTGACCTTATATGGACCACCGGTTCTCATATTCGCAATACGATAAAACCCATCAAAATCTGATGCTGCACCATAAGTTGTTCCAGACGGTGAATGGATAGCAACCACGTTGGCTCCTGGCAAGGGCTCTCCATTGGCGTCCGTAATTTGTCCATTTAATGAAGATGTTGTAACACCTTGAGAAAAAGCTACCGTAGCATACAATATCACTACAGACATCAATAAGTATTGTGTAATTTTTTTCATTTGTCAGTCTTTAAAATTCGATTTATAATTTCGGCAAAACTACATCATTAATGAGAGTATTTTATTACCTAAATGTTAAGAAATTTTAAAGGCAAAAGATGTAATAAATTGACATTTGTGGTATCCCTAAATGATTAAAACTTTCAGGAAGTTTTTAACAAAAACTATGTTAAATTTTTGTAGAGTGATAATATATTTTGTGTAGAATGATCATGTAACTGGGTAGGAAGATTTTTGTCAAATTCCTTTAATATTGTGTTTGCAAGTTGCTTTCCAAGTTCGACTCCAAATTGATCATAGCTAAAAATGTTCCAAATTACACCTTCAACGAAGATTTTGTGTTCGTAAAGCGCAATAAGTTTTCCCAAACTTTCCGGTGTCAATTTATGGATAACAAAGGTTGTTGTTGGCTTATTGCCATCGAATATTTTGAAGGGTACAAGACGTTGGATATCATTTTTGGATAAAAGTTGATTTTCCAATTCTTCAACAACTTCCTTTTCTGATTTTCCTTTGAGTAGCGCTTCTGTTTGTGCAATAAAATTGGACATCAATTTATCCTGATGGTCTTTATTGCCATGCAAAGATTTGGCAAATCCAATAAAATCCACCGGAATCATTTTTGT
>JBGTDZ010000216.1:0-3743 GCA_041748055.1 Aquaticitalea sp. | reverse complement strand
TGAGCTGCTGAAGATTTTCGTATTCAGTATTTTTGCGGGTCAATTCGGAATGAAGCATTTCTTTTTCTCGACGAATATCTTCCCTGTCAATTTCAATTTTGTTGAATGAATCTTTGAAGTCAGCCAATTGCTCGGTATAATTTTTTTGAATTCTCTCAATGTCCAATTCAGATTGCAATTTTGAATCTTTCAATTGTTGCTGAAGATTCGAATTACGTTCTTCCAAGGTGTTTTGTACGCCTTTGCTTTTTAATTTGGAAATCGTAATACCAAGGTATGCTCCAATTCCACCGGCAAATAGAATAGCAATAATTAGAATTACACTATCGTTCATTTAATAAAGAAGTTTGATCAAAGATAATTTTTTTAGTTGAAAGTATCGGACGGAAAGTTGAAGAATCAAACTTCTTTTAATGTCTTGATGATTGGTTTTATTTCATACTTTTTTGTGCCATTATAAATATCTTTAATTAGATGCTTTGTGTTTGACCATCGGCTCGTTTAACGAAATTGAAATATTTTTATAATATCTCACCTAGAAATATTATTTAAAGGTTATTGACCATGATCATTACTAACAACTACCTGGAGTTATAAGATTGAAGTAGAGATTTCTATATCTGCATCTTTCCATGCAGTATCAAATTCCTGTTTTATGTGTTGTGCTTCTTTCGTTTTATTCTGGGCCGTTAGACTTTGGTACAAGCCCATTAAAGACCAGCCATTTTGTCTTAAGATATTTAAATCTTCCTTATAGATTTTTTCGGCTTCTTCATAACGTTTAGCTTTCATCAAAACCGCACCTAAATTTTGCCGCGGTGGAATATACCAGGCAGAGGGTTCATTATAAATTAAATTGGCCTCCATTTCTACTGCTTGTTTGAAATGATCAATAGCTAAATTGTAATTTTCTTCAAAAGCTGCAATTTCACCGGCGACCACTTGATATGCAAGCTTGGCAATGGTTGTATCGGTATCAAATCCCGTGGCAATGATAGTTTCCATTTCTGGATCTTTAATCAATTCTGCAATGGCCTCAAGTTCTTCTTTTGCTTCCTTGGCGTTATGTTTTCTAATAAAAGCGATACCTCTGGCATAGTGCCAAATGAGTTTAAGATGTTTGATCTCATCATTTGGCTTTGGAGTGGTCAATATATCGTTCCATTTTCCAAAACGAGTATAGGCCAATAAGGGCGTTGCTGCAAAATTTTGAAGAAAATGAAGGTCTTTCATTTCACCGACTGGAACTTTTTCAGCTGTTTTTTTTGCTGCATCAATTGCAACTTTACTATCTCCTAAAAGCGTCGCAGCCGACCATAAAAAATGTATGTTGTGTGGATAGTAGCCCAATGGATACATGCCTTGTGAATAACATTGTGAAATATAATCCTCATCGGCCAAAATAGCTTGTTGGTTTACGGTTACCGCATCTTTATATCTACCAACACGTATATAAATGTGAGATGGCATATGTACTATATGACCAGCCGCTGGCATGAGAGACCCCAGTTTTTCTGCGCTAGGAACGGCTAAATCGGGTTCTGGTAATTCGACCATATGAATATAATAATGGTGTGCCCCAGGATTTTCAGGGTCTAAAATCATGGCTTTTTCAAGTGCGGCTTTTGCTTCTTTGATATTTGGTGACGGATTTCCCTCCTTATCCCAATAATTCCATGGTACAGTGTTCATCACTGCATCGGCAAACAAAGTCTGAATATCCGAATCTTCAGGGTATTTGGCAGCTACCTTGATCATTGCTTCCATATAATCAACGTTGAGTTCTGCGATATCTTTGGTTAAATCCGATGAATATCTATGGGTCAAAGCCTCTATTAAATCCTGTTCTTTTGCTGTAGCATTCGTAGCCAATTGTTTTGCTTTTATAAGAGCCTCATTGGATTTTATTTTTCGTTCATCATCAGGCAAAGGGTCGTTGATATTTGGCCCCAAAACAAACGCTTGTCCCCAGTACGCCATGGCCAATTTGGGATCTAGCCTCCCAGCTTCCATAAAAGACCGATGGGCTTCTGCATGATTAAAACCATAAGTCAATCTTAATCCTTGATTAAAAAATCGTTGTGCCAAGTCATTTGTTGTGCTTACTTTGTAGGAGTGAGTACCAAGGTTTTCAAAAAGGGGTGAAAGTTGTTTGGTGGTATCAACATCTTCCAGAAGAAATTTGGGTGGCATGCATTTGATAGCATACATGCCTGCCTTTTTTGGATTATCGAAATCCTCTGTTTTGTTCCTAAAAAAAAATGACAGTATAATGACTGTCAGAATAGAAAATAATAGCAAGCTTAACTTAGTTCTCATGTTTTCTGAAATTAGGAAATAAAAAACCGAAACCATTAGAAGGTATGAAGTTCAAAAAAATAAATTAAGGGCTTGATTGTTAAAGCATTAAAAATAGATAATTAAATAGAAAAATCAAAATTATTTTTTAACCCTGAATGTACCTGTATTATCATCAAAAGCGATCAAATTTTTTGGGAATAAAGAAGTAAAAGTTCCTTGTATAATCAAATTGCAAGGCGTATCAGAAACAACTGCATCTTTGTTCATCACAATCATGCTGTCACAAAGTTGAATTGCCAAATCAATTTCGTGGGTAGAAAACAAAATCGTTTTGCTGGTTTCCTTGGTCAATTTTTGAAGCAGTTTTAAAATGTATGCTTTATGATACATATCGAGATGGGTTGTTGGTTCATCAAGAATTATCAGAGCGGTATCTTGCGCCAGCGCTCTTGCAATCATCACTTTTTGAAGCTGTCCATCGCTCAACTCGAAACATCTTTTGTGTCTTAAATCTTCGAGATTGGTTTGTTTTATTGCCTTGTTTACCGAAGCAATATCAGCTTCAGCTAAATTGCCAACCCAGTTGGTATATGGTTGACGTCCAAGTGCAATCAATTCAAAAACAGAAAGATTTTTTGATACAATTTGCTCGGTCAATACCAAACTCAATTGTTTCGCTAATTCAATGGGCTGATACTCAGTAACAGATTTTGAATTGATAAGAACCTTGCCTTTTAGTGGCTTTTGTACATTGGTCAGTGTTCGTAATAAGGTAGATTTTCCGATTCCATTGGCACCAACCAACCCAATCAATTGTCCTTGGTGCAGCGAAATATTGATGTTGGATGCAACAATTGTGTCTACCTTATTGGATGTGTATCCAATGGATAGATCTTTGGTTTCTAGTATATTTTGAATGTTTTCTGCCACGAATTCACAAATTTAATCTATTGTCTAACCTCTAAAATATCATTTTCCGTTTTCTTACCAATAACCAAATGACCACAGGAGCTCCAATTAATGAGGTTATTGCATTTATTGGAAGGGTGTAGTCGCTGGTTGGTAATTGAGCGATACAATCACAAATAAGCATCACAATGGCTCCAAATAAGAAGACGGCTGGCAATAAGGTCTTGTGATTTGATGTATTGAAAATCAATCTCGTCATATGTGGGATTGCCAAGCCTATAAACGCAATGGGGCCAGCAAATGCTGTAATCGTTCCTGCCAGCAAACTTGTCGCGAGGATGATGATGAGTCTGCTTTTTTTTATGTTCAATCCCAAGCTTTTGGCATAATTCTCACCCAAAAGCAAAGTATTCAAACCTTTGATGGAGATGATACTTATTAAAATCCCTATACAATAAACAATAAAAAATATCAGAAGTTCATTCCATGAAAGATTGCCCAAACTTCCGAATCCCCAAAAAATATATTGTTGC
>JBGTDZ010000215.1:0-4708 GCA_041748055.1 Aquaticitalea sp. | reverse complement strand
CCTTTGCACCGTTTATATTCCAAACCACCGTTTCCCTGCGAAAACTGGGTGTATTTGACCTGATTTTTGAGGAACGTTTAAATGGAGGCATCACGATAGAAGAGATTGCAAAGACTTTGTCCGTAAGCGAATATGGCCTTAGTGTGCTTTTGGAAATCGCAGAAAGCTATCATATTATCACAAAAGACATAAACGGTAAATTCGAATTGACCAAAACAGGATATTTCCTGAATTATAATAAAACCGTGGAAGTCAATATTAATTTTACTAATGACGTATGCTATCAAGGCTTGTTTCATTTAAATGATGCCATAAAAACGGGGAGGCCTGAAGGCTTAAAAGTCTTCGGCAATTGGGACACCATTTATGACGGCTTATCAGAACTGACACCAGGGGTGCAAAAATCATGGTTTGAATTTGACCATCATTATTCAGACGGTATTTTTGAAGAGGCTTTAAACCGAGTGTTTAAAAACCACCCAAAAACCATTTTTGACATTGGGGGCAATACAGGGAAATTTGCTTTGCAGTGTTTCAAACATGATGAAAATGTTGAAATCCATATTTTCGATTTGCCTGGCCAACTTAAAAAGGCCTTATCAAACATAAAGAATGAAGGCTTAGAAAATCGGGTCGTTGGCCACGAAATCAATTGGCTAAAAGATAATCCAAAAATTCCCAAAGGCGCGAACGTTATTTGGATGAGCCAATTTCTGGATTGTTTTTCCGAAGATGAAATCGTGAAAATTCTTAAGACCTGTGTCGCTTCGATGGATTCCTATACGGAAGTCATCATCATCGAGACTTTTACAGACCGACAAAAGTTTGACAATGCAAAATTTGTTCTAGAGGCAACATCCCTTTATTTTACGGTTATGGCCAATGGCAACAGTAAAATGTATAACTCCGACGTCTTTGGGAAACTGATAGAAGAAGCAGGCTTAAGAATCACTGAAGATCTTGCCGTTGGGGACTTTCATACAATGCTGATTTGCAAAAAATAACCATCTTGGAAAACAAATTTTTTATAGAATCCTATTGCCATATCAATCACCACATGGTTTCCTTGAATGGGAATACCATTTTTTATTGTGATGAAAAAGAATTTCCGCGTTTTATCAAATCAGCAGCCAAACACCTAAATACCGATTATGCCAAATTCTTTAAAATGGATAACTTGAGCAAGCTGGCATTTTTGGCGGCTGATATTTTATTGAAGGAACAAACAGCACACTCAAATAACCTCAAGGATGTTGCCATCGTCTTATCAAATAAAGCGTCGAGTCTGGATACGGACAGAAAACATCAAATCTGCATTTCCGACAAAGATAATTACTACCCGAGTCCATCGATTTTCGTGTACACTTTACCCAATATCTGCATAGGAGAAATCAGTATTAAGTACCAATTGCGTTCAGAAAACTGCTTTTTTGTCTTTGAGAAATTCAATGCGACACATTTACATATCAATGCCGATTATTTGCTCAAACACAATAAAGCGGAGAAAGTGCTTTGTGGATGGGTGGATTTTGATGATAAAAATTACGATGCTTTCTTATATTTAGTGTCAAAAATTGGTAATATTGCACATCTTCCAAGGGAGATAGAAGGATTATTTCAAAAAAATAGAGGATGCAAATCACAGAGCTAAAAAAAGAACTCAAAGAAAAAATCATAGAAATTTTAAATTTAGAGGATATTTCCGTTTCTGATATTGACGACACTGATGCGCTTTTTGGAGATGGTTTGGGATTGGATTCCATTGACGCGTTGGAATTGATCGTGATGTTGGACAAAGACTTCGCAATACAATTGACTGATCCTAAAGAAGGCAAGGAGATTTTTAAATCGATTTCGGTTTTAGCAACCTATATTGACGAACACAGGTCAAAATAATGCCCGCTACCAAGGTGTTGCCATCACGGGAATGGGAATCATTTCTGCGATTGGAAACACACTAGGGGAAAACAAAAGTGCTTTGTTATCCTCCAAATCCGGAATTGGGAATTTAAAACATATAAAATCCAAATTCGTGCCACTAATTAAGGTGGGCGAAATAGATTTTACTAACGAGGAACTCATCTCACTGCTTCAGCTTCCAAAAAACAACAACTTTACAAGAACCGCATTATTGGGATTTGTGGCTGCCAAAGAGGCTATTCTAAATGCTCAGATTTCCAATAACGATGAATGCCGAACCGGTTTTGTCTCTGCGACATCCGTTGGCGGGATGGATATGACCGAGCGTTATTTTAAAAGTTTTCGAACTAACCCCGAAACTCAAAAATACATTGCCAGCCATCATGCAGGCGACAGTACGCAGAAAATTGCAGATGCTTTGGGAATTACTGATTTTGTCACAACCATAAGCACTGCATGCTCCTCTGCCGCAAACGCTATCATGCTTGGTGCACGGTTAATAAAATCTGGAAAACTGGACAGGGTGATTGTCGGTGGCACGGATGCCTTGTCAAAATTTACCATCAACGGATTTAAAACCTTGATGATTCTTTCAGACGAACCCTGCGCACCTTTCAATGCCCACCGCAAAGGCTTGAATCTTGGAGAGGCAGCGGCATATTTGGTTCTGGAGTCTGACGAGATGGTTGATAGAGGCCCTAAAAAAATCCTGGCTCGGCTTTCAGGTTATGGCAATGCCAATGATGCCTTTCATCAAACTGCTTCCTCCAAAACTGGGGAAGGCGCTTATTTGGCAATGCAAAAATCATTGAAACTTGCGAATTTAGATCCGTCCCAAATTGATTACATCAACGCTCATGGAACGGCAACTGCAAATAACGATTTGTCTGAAAGCATTGCCATCAAACGGGTTTTTGGCGACAAGGTACCGGATTTTAGTTCCACAAAATCCTTTACTGGTCATACATTAGCAGCGGCTGGAGCGATTGAAGCTGTATTTTCGGTATTGGCGATACAAGAACAAAGCATTTTTCCCAACCTTAATTTCAAATCGAAAATACCTGAAACGGGTTTAGTACCTGTAACCACTTTAACACCAAAAAACATTGACCATGTCCTTTCCAATTCCTTTGGCTTTGGAGGCAATTGCTCGACCTTGATTTTTTCCAAAGGATGAAGCCGGTTTATATCCATAGCGCAGTTTGCATTTCGGCCCAACCCACTTTTGAGTCTGAAAATACTATTCCTGAATTCCATGAACTTACAGGAAAAAAAATAGAAGCCATACATCCCAACTTCAAGAATTATATCTCGCCAATCGCATTACGTCGCATGGCAACGGGTGTCAAAATGGGGGTTGCTGCTGCAAGCAAAGCGCTTAAAAACGCAGGTATCGAACAACCGGACGCTATTTTGACCGGTACTGGAATGGGGTGCATTGAAGACACCGAAAAATTCCTGAACGCGATGATTGACAATGAGGAAGAATTTTTGACGCCAACTTCCTTCATCCAATCGACCCATAATACTGTTGGGGCTCAAATCGCTTTGGGTTTGAAGTGCAAAGCTTATAATAATACCTTTGTACATGGGGCCTTATCATTCGAATCGGCGCTGCTGGATGCACAATTGTTGTTGCAAGAGGACGAGGCAAAACATGTGCTTGTAGGTGGTGTGGACGAAATGGGAACCGAATTTGTAAATCTCGTTAGGATGATGGAAGACAAATCTTCTGATGGCATAAAAGTGCCCTTTGGTGAAGGTGCTGCTTTTTTTATCCTGTCTTCTGAAGTAACCAAAGACAACATTCAGCTATTGGACATAGCATGTTTTAGTACGCTTTCGAAAGATGCTGTCAACGATAACTTGCATAATTTTTTAAAAAATAACGGTCTAGGTGTTTCAGATATTGATGTTGTAATGGTGGGAAACAATGGGGATAGTTTTGATCCATATTATGATAAAGCAACTTCAATGTTTTCCAAAACCACGTCATTTTTAAAATATAAGAACCTGTGTGGAGAATTTTATACCGCCTCTGCCTTTGGATTGTTCTTGGCTTATGAAATCCTAAAATCCCAACATATTCCAATGGTTTTACATCAAAATCAATCTGAAAAACCTATTGACACTATTGTATTATACAATCAATTTAAGGGACGCGACCATAGTTTTATCTTGTTGAAACGATGCTAAAATTCAAATATATCCTCATTGTTGCCTTCACGCTTTTGGGAATTATTCTCATATGTGAACCCTTTATTTATGTGTCGTTTTTGTGGTATGTAGTATGGCTTTTAATCTTATTTTGGGTGATTGTTATTGGGATTTTCTCCATGAGTTGGGGTCTGTTTCTAAAAGCATTTACCTCAAATCGACATATAAAGGAGAAAAAAATCGCTCTGACATTTGATGATGGACCAGATTCACTTTATACACCTTTGGTTCTAAAATTACTTTCCGATTATAATGCCAAAGCCACGTTTTTTTGTATCGGAAATCATGTTAAAAAATATCCCGAACTACTGAAGCAAATTGAAACGGAAGGTCACTTAATAGGCAACCATTCCTATTCACATAGCACGGCTATCAGTTTTAAATCGACCGAAGGTTGGCTTATGGAATTGAAAGATACGGACCAAGCTGTTTTCAAGGTCATAGGAAAGAAACCGACACTCTTTCGCCCGCCTTTTGGCGTGACTACTCCGCACTTGGCAAAGGCAATCAAAGTGACTGGACACAAGGTGATTGGCTGGAATGTTCGCTCCTTTGATATGGTGCTTAAAAA
>JBGTDZ010000214.1:0-1837 GCA_041748055.1 Aquaticitalea sp. | reverse complement strand
TTCTTTGAATAACGCCCATGGAATTTTCACAAGTGACAAATTGTTTTTCTCCTTGTTGCCGGTCCTCATCACTACGTCCCAATACGGGCAGTATCAAGGCTTCTTTGCCTGTTACCAAATGACTTCGGTTTAGTTTCGTACTTACTTGAACGGTTAGGTCACATTGCTGCAAAGCTTTGGCAGTATAGTTGGTATCTGGTGTGGCACTTAAAAAGTTACCACCCATCCCCATAAAAACTTTGCATTCACCTTTGTGCATTGCTTCAATAGAATCTACCACATCATGTCCATACTCTTTTGGTGGGACAAATCCGAAATTTTTTTCGAGATTTTCCAAGAGCCAATCCCAAGGTTTTTCGTAAATACCCATAGTCCTATCGCCTTGTACATTGCTATGGCCTCGCACAGGGCAGGTTCCTGCGCCTGGTTTTCCTATGCTGCCTTTTAGTAATAGCGTATTTACCACTTCTTTTATGGTATCCACCGAATTCTTATGTTGCGTAAGACCCATCGCCCAACAGGAGATGATTTTAGTTGCATATTTTATCTTTTCAACCACCTCCTTTATTTGAATCAAAGGAATGCCGCATTGTTCGGAAAGGATATTCAAATCCTGTTTCAACAAATGCCCCTTTAAATCTTCAAATCCGTGTGTGTCTTTTGCAATGAAAGACTGGTCTAAAATTTTTCCTGGTTCTTTATCCTCCTCTAAAATTAAAAGTTGGTTAATGGCCTGAAATAACGCCATATCTCCATTAATTTTTACAGGCAAATGTATATTTGCAATGGTGGTACCAATTCCCAACATACCACCCACACTTTGAGGGTCTGCAAACGCTGACAATCCTGTTTCTGGCAACGGATTTACAGAAATAATCAAAGCACCATTTTTATGGGCTCTTTCTAAAGCACTCAACATTCTTGGATGATTGGTACCAGGATTTTGACCCATGATAATAATGACTTCTGCAATATATAAATCTTCCAATTTCACGGAGCCTTTGCCTATTCCTAGAGTTTCTTCCAATGCCACGCTGCTACTTTCGTGACACATATTGCTACAGTCCGGCATATTATTGGTACCATAGGCGCGCACGAATAATTGGTATAAAAAAGCGGCTTCGTTACTTGTTCTACCGCTCGTGTAAAAAATGGCCTCATCTGGGGATTGTAACCCATTTAAATGCGTTGCGATAGTTCTAAACGCTTCCTCCCATGTCAGCGGTTGATAATGTGTTTCACCTTTTGGTAAATACATGGGTTGTGCAATGCGTCCACTTTTACCGATTCTATAATCGTCCCATGTGGACATTTCACCTACCGAATGTTTAGCGAAAAAATCAGGACTCAGGGTTTTGGTCGTGGCTTCTTCTGCAACAGCCTTGGCGCCGTTTTCGCAATATTCACCAATCGCACTCCTTTTGTCATCTGGATCTGGCCACGCACATCCAGGACAGTCATAGCCATCTACCTGATTCAATTTTTGAAGCGCAATAAATCCGCGGGAGACATTCATTTCTTCCAAAATATGCTTGGCACTCGATGCAACGGCCTTAAAACCTGCCGCTGTTTTATCAACGGAAGATAATTTGATATCCTTGAGTGTTTCAGGATTTTCAGAATGGATGGTTTCTTGTTTATTTATGGACACGTAATTGAATTTTAAAATAAATTAAAGTCATATAGCTATGCTATTTTTAAAAGAAATTTCAACAAACAGTTTGTTTGTTTTCATACATATCCGATTGGTCCTCATTGCTCTCATCCAGACATTGCAAATCCTTTTCTATCAATATACATAAGTCGCCGGCTTCACCATTGGTCTGTGACCCTTTGA
>JBGTDZ010000213.1:0-4400 GCA_041748055.1 Aquaticitalea sp. | reverse complement strand
CAGAATTAACTTTGTTGGTTGGCACATTCATACTGAATTCAAAAAATGGCGCTACTCTAAAATTCTGGTTAGAAGCAGGGATAAAAAGCCCCATCCCTCCTCTGTATGATATACTTTGAATCAGTTCGTCAAAATCATCAATGTAGGTGTCAACAGTCCTTATGGAATCATATTGAGACCATAATGGCATAAGGTTCAAATTAAATAAAAGAATACATAAAGCAAATCGTTTCATACTATACAGTTTCTTTAAAATCCTTGGTTTGAATGTTGTTTCAAATTTATATTTCGAATTTAATATGACTGTCCAATTACATGTATCGAAGATTAATTCGGACATGCTATTCAGTAATACACTACCCAGGAAATTTGTTCCCTAATGGTCAGCTCTTTCCTCATTAAGTGTGGCTACAGGTGTTTGGCTTGAATAATACTTTTCAATAAAGTTGAGCGTATTTTGAATCGTAAAATTCGATACTATTGTTTCAGCACTCATCCGTTTATTTCTTTGCTGAACCAAAATATTGGGCTTTGATAGGTAATGTTCAGCAATCTCAGCCAACTCGTTGGCCAGCGCATTCAAATTTGAGGCTGCCCACACTTCATCCAAAGGATCTATAGTCCCATCAAAATCACTTCCTAGACAGCAAATTCCCCAAGCAAAAAGGCCTTTGGAATCCAACACTTCAGCGACATGTTGAAGTTGTCTCCATACTATTAGTGCAGATGATTTTAAATTTTTGTTTGTATTAGTTTTAAAAAAAGACTTTCTGATAATCTGTTTTGGCCCTAATCTTTTCGCATCCATTTGTAATCCAAACAATCCGTTGGATTGAGCAATTAGAACAAGTTCCTCATCATAAAAATTAAAAGAATCATTTGCAAAGTAGAATGGGTTCACAGTAGTACTTGCATTGCCTAGAGTGTCTCTTCCTGTTACAGCTCCATGACTCGAAATTATGGGAATCTTACTGTCATAATCTGTTTTTAAGATATCATAATATTGCAGTCTAGATTTTAAACTCATGTGCTTTATATCAATAAAAATAGGTTTACCGTTATCCTCGCTTAATAATTTGTGAAGCACTTTTATACCCAGTTTGGTAAACCCACTATTTAGCCTTGTGGATTGATCGACCATTGAACCAAGACACTCTAAACTTGGCGCATGGCCACAAAGATCATTATTAAAATTATGGGCAAATGTTATAAATAATGGTGGGATACTTAAGCACTTAATTTTACTGATGTTATCAAAAATTTCTAATTCGTCTAATTGTTTGCCAAAAGGGCCCAAACCTGTATTAAAGACATGTGCACCTTCAATGGTTGGAATTATTGAAAGATGTGTATTATTATCCAAATTAGATTTAATACTATTTAATGAGTCAATAACTTCAAATGAATATTTTCTTCCATTCGCAACAAATTCGCGCGGAGTTTGTAAAAGAAAATCATATTCGCATATCAAATCATTGAAATAATTCATATGCTTTTGCAAATGTTTTACTCTTCTATAACCTATGGAAGTAACATAGCTCGAAAGAAAAGCTGTAATGTTATCGTGTAGTATCGGATTGGTAAAAAACCCTTTTTCAAACGGATACAATGAAACAAATGCAATCTTAACATGCCCATCGATCATTGTTATCAAATCAGCTTGAGAAAACCTCGTCACACCGCATATCTTTTGAATGCATTTTGTGAAAAATGTAGGTGGTTTGCTGTTCCAGATACTTGAACCTTTATTTTTGTCTTTTCCTTTTGCCGAAAAAGTCTTTCCAAATGGTTTTAAAGTAGGATGGCAATGCAAATCCGAAAATTGAAATTCAATCATAATTCAGGTGTTTTAGTATTACATATCTTCTTCAAAAAAGTCGTCACTTGTTGCATTTGCTTTTATCAATTTATAGTGAAAACGCAAGGCATCGCCAAGTTTGTACGAACGATATTCGAATCCGTTATCTTGAGCATACTTCCGTATAACGGAGGTCATTTCGGGGGCATATACAGAATTAATATTTGGGAATAAATGATGAACCAAATGAAAATTAAAATTGCCCAAAATATGACGTGTAAACCAATTATTTATACTGATATCATTTGTAGTAACAAACTGATGCTCCAGCCAAGTAATTTTTAATTGACCATTCCCATCTGGTAAAGGAAATTGGTTTTTATCGTTAACATGTGGTGTTAATAAAAACAATAATGCAAAAACACTCCCAATAGCGAACAGGGTAAAAAGTGCTCCTAAAACTGAATAGAAATTAAACCCCGAAATCACCGGTATCCCTACAATGTAAAAGACAAAGAAAAGTTTAAAAAAGAAAAGTTTAAAATATTCGATTTTTGGGATTCTACATACTTTTTTAATATCTCGTTTCGAAAGAAAAAAATCCTTAAAATCTCTTATCAATATCCAATTACACAGATACATGGGGTACAAGAAAAATATAAGCCATGATTGATTTTTATTAATCCATGAAGATTTCTCATGTTTGAATATCTTAATAAACCCAGACTGTTCAATGTCTGAATCCCAACCAGCTATGTTCTGATAATTATGATGCAACAATACATGTCTTTTTTTCCAGATATAGCTATTGCCACCCAATAAATCGAAAACCAATATCAGTGCATTATTCATCCATGGTTTTTTAAAAACATTATTATGGACCGCATCATGAATAATATTAATAAAGATTAAAACAGACGTAATCCCTAGTAGGCTATAAAGAGCACAAAACTGCATCATACTAGATGAGTTCAAAGCAAATAAATAGAGGATTACATAGACAATAGGAAGAATGAAAGCCATATATCTCTTTTTAAGTTTACGGTTTTCGGGCAAACTATTCAATGAGTTTCTTAATTCTGCTCTTAATGCTCTATAATGGGAATTATGAGTTGGGTTTATATCAAAATTGACTTCTGTTTCCATATTTAAAGTTTTTTTGTTTTTGTTTTCCCTTTTAGAATATTTTAAATGTATAGGACAAATGTATTTTAGCGCTAAAAATAGGCAGTCCAATTTTATTGATGATAGATAAATTCGGACATGTTATTGGGCTATCGTAGCCGTTGGGAATTTGTTTAACTCCCTATTGACCAATTTATCCTTTATAAATTCAGGCAACAATTTATCCAAAGCCATTAAGAAATTATTTATAAATCCAGGAACAACCACACTTCTTTTGTGAAGCATACCGTCTATGGCAATTTTTGCTGCATCTTCAGGATTCAATACAGACTCTCGCGAAATCCAACCCAAAATTCTATTCTGATAGCACAATCTAGTTGTTGTATTCAGTCCGCCAGGACAGATCGTGGTCACGGAAATATTATCCTTCTTTAATTCCTTGCCCAAACTTTTTGAAAAAGAAGTCAAGTAGGCCTTTGTGCCACCATAAACCTGTTTTTTTGGCAATGCAAAAAAGCTGGCCATACTGCTTATATTTAAAATTGCAGATGGGGCAGATGATTTTAAATTGGACAATAAAAGTCTTATTAAAAGTGTTGGAGTCGTTACATTGACCTCAATCTGTTTTAAAATAAATTCTTCACTTAACTCTTCAAAAAGACCACGACTTAAAACACCAGCATTGTTAACCAAATATTTAATTTGAATATCATGTTGATTAATGTAGTCTCTAATGTCATAACAGCTCTTTGTTTGGCTCAAATCCAATTCCAGATAGTGGACAGTAACCTCAAGGTTCTTTTCCATAAAATCAGTTAATTGAGATAATCCTGAATTTGGCAGTGCAACCAAGAGAAGATTCATGTTTCGTTTTGCAAATTCCAAAGCCATTGCTTTTCCAAATCCTTGGCTTGCTCCTGTAATTAAAGTATAATGTGTTTCCATGATCTTCTATTTTGATAAGAAATTAATTGTTTGATGAAGTCCAGTATTAAAGGGTGTGATTTTATAATGCAATTGGGAGATTGCCTTTTGTGATGAAGCGCTCCTATAGGTAAATAAAGTGTCCAAAACTTTAGGAGTTATCGTAGACTCAAGGCCTAATAGTCCTGCTGTTTTTGAGCTTAAAAACAAGCCATTTCTAACCAAATCATAATTCAATTTTAAAATTTTGATCCTACTCTTAGTGAAATCCTTGATTTTATAAAGAAGCTCATCATAGTTCATGTTTTCTCCACCAATTATATATTTTTCACCACTTTTTCCGTTTTTAATTGCTAGTAAGTGGGCATCAATTACATCTTCTATAAACACATAATTGGAAACTACATTGAGTTTGGATGGCACAATCAGAACATTTTTTTCGGCTATTAGGGTAACCAATTTATTAACACCATTAGAAAAGGTATTTAATCCTGGTCCAAAAACTCTGGTAAGGTTTAAAATCACACAGGACAATCCTTTTTTTACATAGTTT
>JBGTDZ010000212.1:0-2228 GCA_041748055.1 Aquaticitalea sp. | reverse complement strand
TATGGTGACACCAATGAGCGTCGTCCGCTGTATTTGGCAATAATTTCTTCCGAAGAAAACATTCAAAATATAGAAACCATCCGAGAGAACAATCTCAAAAATGCTGGTGTGATAACTGGTAGTGCTACTTCCAATGACATTGCCATTGTGTGGTTGAGTTACAACGTGCATGGCACCGAAGCTTCAAGCACCGAAGCGTCCATGAAAACCATCTATGAATTATTGACACAAAAGCAGGAATGGCTTAAAAATACGGTCGTCATCATCGACCCTTGCCTGAATCCTGATGGGCGTGACAGATATGTAAATTGGTACAACGAAACATCAAGCACACCTTATGACACTGACCCACAGGCAAGCGAAAGCAGTCAACCTTGGCCGGGCGGACGTGCCAATCATTATTTGTTCGATTTGAACAGGGATTGGGCTTGGGCCACGCAAGTTGAGTCCACAGCAAGGATGAAGGTCTATAATAAATGGTTACCACAAATCCATGTGGATTTTCATGAGCAAGGCAGAAACGAACCTTATTATTTTGCGCCAGCCGCAGAACCGTTCCACGAAATCATCACCGATTGGCAACGTGATTTCCAGACACAAATTGGAGTCAATCATGCACGTTATTTTGATGCCAATGGCTGGCTGTATTTTACTCGCGAGCGTTTTGATTTGCTCTATCCGAGCTACGGCGACACGTACCCAACGTATTTGGGAGCCATTGGTATGACTTACGAACAAGCAGGCCAAGGTGGATTGGGAGTTCTCAATGATGAAGGCATTGTCCTGACCTTGGTAGATAGAGTGGCGCATCATACAACCACTGGTCTCTCAACTGTTGAAATCGCTTCCAAAAATAGCCAAAAACTGAATACCGAATTCAAAAAATTCTTTGATGATAAAAATCTAAAATATAAGAGTTTTGTTTTGAAAGGCGAAAAAGACAAGCTGGACGCTTTAAAGCGATTATTGGACAAACATGAGATAACCTATGGGAATGTAAGTTCTGAAAAAGTATCTGGATTTGATTATGGTACGAGCAAGGATGGCACTATGAATGTTTCCTCAAATGATTTGGTAGTTAGCACAAATCAGCCGAAAGGCAAAATGGTTCATGTGTTATTTGAACCAAATGCAAAATTAATGGACTCGCTCACCTATGATATTACAGCTTGGAGTTTGCCGTATGCCTACGGACTAAATGCAGTGGCCAGCAAAACGTTGGTGTCAACTTCAGTAACAGGAATTACGCCGGCTTTAAACACCAAAGACTCTGGCGCCGCAGCTTACATTACTAAATGGAACCATTTAAAAGATGCCGAATTTTTAGCGGAATTATTAAAACAAAACATCAAGGTTCGTTTTACAGAAAAACCATTTACCGTCAAAAATCCGGAGCGTAGCTTTGAAAGAGGTTCTTTAATCATTACAAGAGGAGATAACACAAGCATCGAAAATTTTGACGACAAAATCATTGAAGCAGCCAACAAATTCAATAGAACTTTGGTTTCGACTTCAAGCGGATTTTCAAAATCTGGACCAGATTTCGGTTCACCAGATGTCAAGTTGGTGAGCAAGCCTAAAATCGCAATGCTTTCGGGAGGCTATACCTCTTCATTAAGTTATGGTGAGTTATGGCATTTTTTTGAACAGCAATTACATTATCCTGTTACCTCCATCAATTCTGATGATTTTAGGGACATCAATTTAGACAAATACAATGTGTTGATTCTTCCCAATGGTTATTATTCGCGGTTTTTGGATGATGATGCTTTGGCGAATCTCAAAGCTTGGGTCTCAAAAGGCGGCAAACTCATCGCCATCGATGGTGCTTTGAAAGCGTTCGCAGATAAAGAAGGTTTTGGACTGAAGCGCAACAAGCCTCAAGATTCTACCAAAGTAAAAAACAAGCTAATTCCTTACGCCGATAGAGAACGTGAATCTGCAAAAGAGTTTATCATTGGCGCCATTTTTAAAACTAATGTCGATAGTACGCACCCAATGGCTTTTGGTTATGAGCCTACTTATTTCACCCTAAAACTTGGAAGTGATTCTTATAGTCTACTGGAAGATGGCTACAACATCGCATGGCTTGGCAAACAACCGCTACCTGTATCTGGTTTTGCCGGGAGTGACGCCGTAAAAGGATTGGACAATTCTTTGGTGTTTGGCGAAGAACGTATGGGCGATGGAAGCTTGATCTATATGGTAGATAATACACTTTTTAGAAG
>JBGTDZ010000211.1:0-2347 GCA_041748055.1 Aquaticitalea sp. | reverse complement strand
CCTTTCCCTCTTAAGCAAGGAAGAAGAAGAATGGTGCCTACCGTGGCTCCGGGACAATACAATTTCAATCCAGATTTAGGAGGTGGCGTAACTGGTTATACGGTTGGCCCGATAGATGTTACTGATCTTGGAGACTTATTTTACATCATAATTCATGGTGGAGCTTGCGACGGTGGACCTGTTGATGGAAATGATGGAGGTAGTTCATTTGATGATGCTTCGGCTGATTGTGTTGAGCAACCAACAAGGACAAGTCGTTTGAATCTATTCACTTTATACCCTAATCCTTTTGCTAGAGAGATCAATGTGAAATATGAATACGATATTGACACAACAGTTAAAATCGAGATCATAGACATCCAAGGTAGAGTTGTTAAAACGTATGAAAATGTAAACTATACCAAAGATACTGTCGAGAATGTTAAATTTGATCTTTCAAATTCACTTGACAGATTGCTATTTGTAAAAATAACAAGTGAGGATGGAAGTGAGGTTAAGAAAATTGTTTCAACAAATAAGAAATAGTTTGAGATATTAACAATTATTAGTAAAAATTTGTTTTGCAAAGGTAGCCATTGAAAGATGGCTACTTTTGTTTTTTAACATTATCAGCTTCCAATCAATAAGTATATCAAACTTAGAGAAGCAACAATATGTCATTTAAAAAACCAAAACCATACTCAGCTTGGGGCTTATGTTTTGTACTTTTACTATCCAAAACCAAAACACATTTTTTCCATGCAATTATCCAAACAAGAAATTTTGTCTAAGGCAAACGAAGTCAGTAAAAATACACTAATGGAAACACTGAATATTGAAATGATAGATTATGGAAAGGATTTCTTGGTTGCCAGGATGCCTGTGAATTCAAAAGTTTTTCAACCAGACGGTGTTTTGCATGGCGGTGCCACTGCAGCTCTGGCAGAAAGCGTTGGAAGTTTTGCCTCGCAAATTTTTATGGATGCAGAGAATAATTTTATAAGAGGATTGGAAATTACAGTCAACCATTTAAAAAGTGTGACTGAAGGTTATATTTATGCAAAAGCTACATTTTTGCACAAAGGCAGAACTACCCAGCTGTTGGATATTCGTGTAACCGACGATAATGAGAATTTAGTTTCCATTTGCAGATTAACGACCATTTCCTTGCCAAAAAAGCGATAAATGACTTCCGGCGAATTTTTTAGTCAAGTTAAGAAGCATTATGACGACGAGTTACCGTTTGTTGCATTCAGAAAACCCCATGAACCTTTTATAAATGGGTTTCTTCAAAATGATAGCATCCTTCATACGATTTCGGATTTTTCTGAAAGTGGTTTTGTTTTTGCTCCATTTGATGATGCAGAAAAAAGTATTTTAATTCCTTCTTCAAACTCAAAAAAGATTACTTGTGATTTTAAACAAATAAGCGCAATTGAGCGATTAACTTTTTGTGATGCACATTCAAATGAACAAAAACAATTTCACCTCAAACTTGTTGGGCAAGCGCTGGATGACATTTCAAAAAATAAATTCCAGAAAGTTGTTTTGTCTCGAAGTGAACGGATTCAAATTGACGCTACCGGTCCCTTGGATATTTTTAAAAGACTCTTAAATAAATACGATTCAGCCTTTGTTTATTGCTGGTACCATCCAAAAATTGGATTGTGGCTTGGAGCAAGTCCAGAAATTTTGTTACAAGCTGAAGGTAATCGATTGACAACAATGGCTTTGGCGGGAACACAAAAGTTTGAAGGGAATGATGATGTTGAATGGCAAGAAAAAGAAAGGGAAGAACAACAAATTGTAACCCGCTTTTTAGTGGAAAGTCTGCGGTCTTCAACCGAAAGCTTAAAAGTTGGCAATCTTCAAACAGTAAAGGCTGGTAATCTTCTACATTTGAAAACTGAAATTACGGCAACCTTCAAACGTGAAAATCTGAACTTACAAAACATACTCCAAATTTTGCACCCAACTCCGGCGGTTTGTGGACTTCCAAAAGAAAAAAGTAAAGAATTCATTTTACAGAACGAGAATTACACCCGTGAATTTTATACGGGTTTTCTCGGTGAATTGAACATCAAAGAACGGAAATCAAGAAATATTAACAGGCATAATATTGAAAATGATGCGTATGCTTCAGTAAAAAATGTTTCAAACCTTTATGTCAATTTGCGTTGCATGCAACTAAGAAACAATCACGCCATAATCTATATTGGTGGCGGCATTACCAAAGACTCCATTCCAGAACAGGAATGGGAGGAGACCGTTATAAAATCTCAGGTTATTAAAAGTATTTTGTAATTGTATTTGGCAGGTCTATTTTGTAGCTTTGCCATAAGATTTAATGATACATGAAATATTCCAA
>JBGTDZ010000210.1:0-21634 GCA_041748055.1 Aquaticitalea sp. | reverse complement strand
CACACGCCATAATATAGGATTCAAAATACTGGATTTTTTAGCAAAACAGGAATCCTTGTTATTTACAACCCAAAAATTGGGGGATGTGGCTCTTTATAAATATAAAGGGCGTCAGTACATATTCCTCAAACCGAATACTTACATGAATTTGAGCGGAAAGGCCGTCGTGTATTGGATGGCAAAAGAAAACATCCCCATTGAAAACCTCCTTGTCATTACAGATGACTTAAACTTACCCTTCGGAACATTCCGTTTAAAATCCAAAGGAAGTGATGGTGGCCATAATGGCTTGAAGGACATTCAGGATAAATTACAATCCACCAATTACAATCGTTTCAGGTTTGGTATTAGTGATTCATTTGGCAAAGGCAGACAGGTAGATTATGTATTGGGCAACTGGGACGAGGAAGAATTTTTGAAACTTCCTGAGCGAATGGAAAAATCAGTGGAACTGATAAAATCCTTTGGAACCGCCGGGATGAACAACACGATGAATTCCTTCAACGGCACATAAAAATAGAGAGGCATTTTGCCTATGTTTATTGTTATTTTATAAATGGTTATTTATTCAACTACAATTTTTTTGGTGACCTGTTTGTCTCCATCGCTCACATTCACCAGATACATTCCTGATTGTACATTATATAAATTTATTTCTTGCGAAAAATCAGATGTATTAGTATAGGAGTTCTTAAATATAAATCTTCCCCTGACATCATATACATCAACCTGAATATCCCTTCCTGAAGTTGATTTTAACTTTATTGTAAAGGTTCCACTATTTGGATTTGGATATAAACTGAAATCATCGGCACTGAACTCATCCACACTTAACGGAGTTACCACGGTCTGACAGACTTCAACAAACCAAGAGTTGAAAGTACCTGTATCCTGTGCAGCAAAATCCCCTACACCCATGCGCCAGTTTCCTAAAGTGTTTTGTCCATTCCAGTTGCTGAGAGGTTGCTGTAATGAATTATATACTTGGTTTCCACCGGTAGCAGCACAATTAAAGGGAGCGCCATTATCATCAAATTTTACGATTAAATTATTTTCTGAATCACAATCATTAGGATTCATTAACCTTACTTCCGTTCCACCGGGACTTAAAACAGCCACAATAAGATCCCCAATCCAGGGATGGGTAATATTTACTCCAATATTAACATCGGTAATTACTGATGATATAGGAACATTGATATCACTTAACTGCGTAAAGGCGCCTCCATTATCTGTAATAGGAACGTTAGGCGTAGCGGAATATGGAGTACATGTGGTAGAAACTGTCACACCTATTGCAAAATTCTTAGGATTGATATTGAAGAAAATATTACCTACTGCTTCTACCATAACCCGACAAAAAGGTTCTTGAATATTGGGAACCGTTATCGCTTGTGATCCATCATTGGGCGTATTACTAGCCAAAACAGTAGGATATGTCAAACCACCATCCGTAGACAACAATATATTTACATTGGAAGTATTGATTCCATTGCCCGTTGTACCTGCCACATTCCATGTTATAGTTTCGTTGGAACCTTGGGCCCAACTAATGTTGTCAGTGGATTGAGAAGTTACCACAAATGGTCCCGCCCCTGCAACAGATGTTGCCATCATATTATCTGCTGCGGTTTGTCCTCCAGCAGCGGCATTGTCCCTTACAGTTACTCTATAGTTAATGGGTCTGGCCACAGAAACCAACTTCTCCCATGTAGTTGAACCGCCACTTGTTATTAAATCCTGTAACCTTGGTATTACCCGTGAAGGATTTGTAGTGCCTTCAAAAGATCTCACCAATGGTCCAGAACTTGTTGTTTCGATAGGAATTCCAGCTGGACCTAAGTCATATTGTTCCCAAGTATAAGTGTGGGAAGCAATCCCATTGGGATCTGTAGATGATGCTGTAAGTTTATATGGAGTCAACATTGGAATCAAATAGTTTGGTCCAGCTTCTGCAGTCGGTGCTGAATTACCTGTTGCTGTATTTGTTGAACAAGTGCTGCTATTACCACTGGAAATATTGGCCCATATTCTCACGATACTTCTTTGATGAAAATAATCATCACTATTACCTTGAACATTTTGAGGCGAACAAATGCCTGCATAAGCCATAATGGTTGAACCACTTCCAGGTTCGTAGGCATTCGCTGCTGATCTATTATTACCTGCACATTGACCCATGCTTCCATTAAAAGTATGTTCAGAACCAAATTGATGCCCCATTTCATGCGCAACAAAGTCTATATCATATGCATCGCCCACTGGTGCCGTTAACCCTGTAATACCTCTTGCCTTATTACCATTGACACATGGAACATTAAGTCCTGCCAATCCTCCACCACCTGTGCTGAAGGTATGGCCAATATCATAATTAGGCGATCCAATGATTTGATCTATTACGGTTTGACTTTGGTTTATTAAAGTTCCAGCATTTTCATTGTCAAAATTATCTGAATCCACAAAAATAATATTCAAATTATTAGGCACTAAAACCATTGTAAGAGATAATTCCCTTTCATAAACGCCATTGACCCTGGTCATGGTAACGTTCATGGCCGCTAAGACCGCTGCTTTCCGTTGAGTAAGTGTACCACCACCAACCCCTGCAGCATTTATATGATATGCAGAGTACTCGATTGTGCAAGCCAAAGCAAGTTCGTAAGTTCTTAACAACCCATCATTGGCATTTCTCGCAGCATCTATATCAAAGTTATTGTTTATCCCAGAAGCATCAACGGAATCAACAAACTCACACACCCATGCATCTTCCAGGGAAGGAAGATTTCGCTTGGCATATACCATGTAAAAATTTCCATTTCTTGTATATGGATCAATGTATTGAGTTCCTTGCCCTGGAGACAACATCATTGTATGAAGCCCTTGAGGTGTTATACTAAAACGAATTAAATTGGCTGGTGTATCAACACTTTGACCGACATAAGAACGCATATTTGGAAACTCGGCTTGAAGTTCAGGATGCATTACTGACGCTTCCATTACTCTAAAGGATTCAAATTCGTTGTCTACAGTTGGGAATTCGACAATAACCTTGGAAAGTTCGTTATTATCACCTCTGAGTGGAACATTTTGCAAAAGACTTTTGAACGCGTTGATGTCCAACTGATAAAAAGTTGCGGCGCTCGGCTCTGTTTTCCTAAAAACCTTTTCAATTGAAGCTGACTTGGAGGAAGTAGTTTTAGTCCATAAGGAGTTTTGACTGTAGGTAAAAGTACTGCACAATATTAATATCATTAAGGAAAATGACAAATTGAATTTGGTGTAAAATTGACTCATATCAAATATTTTATTAAATTGAAAGGCTAAAGTTACTTGTTATTTGATGATTATCAAAACATCAACTTCATTCAATGGCTTATGAGACTAATTTTAACTTTTTCGCTACTACTATTATTAAAATCCTGTAGGACAGTTCCAGAGGCGAATTCTGAATTTTCAAAAGAAAATTTCTCTCAGACTTGCCCAGTCGATGGGACTTGTAAACTTGAGGTAATCAAAAACTCCAGTTTAGAAATCAAAACAGATGAATTTGGATTTTTATATCCCCACATTGAAGAGGGTTTATTTATAGTTTTAAAATTTGAATATTTACGAAACGAAATGCCCGAAACTGCAGACAGTGCGTACCGGGAGTTAATCTACCTGCAACTCAATCCAAATCATATGGAAATGGAAATCCAGAATAAAAACCTATTATCGGTAAATTTGTTGTTTGCGAGATTGTGCTTTTGCAGAGGCCAGACAGGGTATTACAGAATCAATATTGGAACGCTCTCGATTAAGAAAATTCAAGACAAAACCTATCTCATAGACATTGAATTCGAGACCCACGAGGTCCCTCAAGAGATCAATCATATAAGCGAAACAATCAAACTTTAATCTTTTTGATAATCAACTTTTTCTTTGTTGCCCGCTTTATCCAAACTCTCAAAAAACCTTCAAAAAAGAATGGTAAATCACCCAAATTTGAATAAAATGCAATTTTAAAATTAAATCTAAAAGCTATTGAAAGCATTTAAAACTTTGAGTATTTTTGGGCAAACGCAAACTCTTGGAATTTTCAACTGCTTTTAAATCCGTGCATTTCGACGCTACAATTGTTACCATTGGCACCTTTGATGGCGTTCATCTTGGACACCAAAAAATCATCAGACGTCTTATCAAAGTGGGCAAAGAAAAAGGATTGAAATCAGTGGTGTTGACATTTTTTCCACATCCTCGGATGGTCTTGCAAAAGGGGTCGGAAATCAAATTATTGAACACAATCGAAGAACGCGAAACTATTTTAATGGAGTTAGGATTGGACCAAATGGTCACTAAAACCTTTACAAAAGAATTTGCAAATTTAACCGCCGAAGAATTTGTAAAAACCATGTTGGTAGATACCCTAAAAGCAAACTATATTATCATTGGTTATGACCATCAGTTTGGAAAAGATAGAAGTGCCAATATTGATGATTTAAAAAGGTTCGGAGGGAAATATGGATTTGAGGTCGAGGAAATTTCGGCGCAGGATGTAGAAGATGTTTCGGTAAGTTCAACAAAAATCAGGACAGCATTGAATCATGGCGATATTGCCACCGCAAATTCTTATTTGGGATATTCATATTTTCTGACCGGTACTGTTATTCATGGCAAAGGTCTTGGGAGACAGATTGGGTTTCCAACTGCCAATATTCATATCAGGGAAGATTATAAACTGATTCCAAAAAATGGCGTATATGTCGTAAAAGGAACATGGGCTGATAAAATCCTTTTTGGAATGATGAACATAGGCACCAATCCCACGGTTGATGGAAAAAACCAATCTATTGAGGTCCATTTTTTTGATTTAAACACTGATATTTATAATGAAGATGTGAAAATTGAATTTTTGGAAAGGCTTCGTGATGAGCATAAATTTGATTCTTTGGAATTGCTTCAAAAACAACTAAATCAAGACAAAATCAATGCCCAAAAATTTATGAAAAGTTATGATTAAACTTCTGTTCAAACATATCGACAATAGTCCACTGATTATTTTCAGGGTCGTCTTCGGGCTGCTCATTTTTCTGGAAAGTGTGGGTGCCATTTTTACTGGGTGGCTAGAACGGAATCTAATACAGCCAAAATTTACTTTTTCCTTTATAGGTTTTGAATGGTTGCAACCTCTTCCTGGTAATTGGATGTATGCATACTATTCACTGATGGGTTTATGCGGATTGCTTATTATGGTAGGCTATAAATACCGATGGAGCATGCTTGCCTTTACATTGTTATGGTCGGCTACCTATCTAATGCAAAAATCGTCTTATAACAATCACTATTATTTGCTGATTCTATTGAGTGGTATTATGGTATTTCAGCCAGCCAATAGCTATTTTTCAATTGATGCGAAACTAAATCCGAAAATCAAAAAAATTTCTATGCCTCGATGGTGCAGTCTGGTTTTTATATTACAAATGTTCATTGTTTACACCTACGCCTCTATTGCCAAAATGTATCCGGATTGGTTGAACACTTCCGTCATGGAAGTGATTTTGGCTGGGAAGAAAGACTATATTATTGTGGGAGAGCTTCTGCAACAAAAATGGATGCATTATTTCATCACTTATGGCGGTATTCTTTTTGATGGATTGATTATTCCGTTATTGCTTTACAAACCAACTAGAAAGTGGGCTTTTTTCATTTCCCTGTTTTTCCATTTATTCAATTCCTTTGTTTTTCAAGTGGGCATCTTCCCATATTTATCTATAGCTTTTGCATTGTTCTTTTTCGAACCAGAAACGATTCGAAACCTGTTTTTAAAACGAAAACCCCTGTATGATCTGGGAGAGGTCATTGTGCCAAATTACAAAACCCCTTTCCTAATCATATTTGTCACTTATTTTGTCATTCAATTAGGATTGCCACTTCGGCATTGGTTTTTTAAGGATAATGTTTTATGGACAGAGGAAGGCCACAGATTATCCTGGCGAATGATGCTGCGTGCCAAAAGCGGCCACACCACCTATCAAGTAGTTGATGCCAAAACTGAATTGGTTATTCCTATTAATTTAGATGATTACCTCACCAAAAACCAGCAACGCACTGCGAGTACAAAACCTGACGTTATTTGGCAATTTGCCCAGCATCTTAAAAAAGATTTCGCTAAAAAAGGAATCGAGGTCAAGGTATTCGTCAATGCCAATATTAGAGTGAATGGCAATGAACTAAAACGTCTCATAGATCCTAAAGTAGATCTTGCAAATGTTGCATGGACGCCACTAAGGCATGCCGAATGGTTGTTGCCATCGGTTCAAGAGGATGTATATAAGGAAAGGGAGAAACGACTTTTAAGGGAGTAAAGAAAAGTGTGGAAAGAGTAAAAGAATAAAAGACGGATTGGGTTTAAAGTTTAAGAGTGAGAATTTACCTATGGATTTAATGTTTACCGCGACTGAAAACAGACCGAAACCATCAACTTTCCAAAAAAACTCGCTACTTTTGCCTTCAAATTAAAATACATGTTACAAGTACCGTTCATTAGGGACAACAAAGATGCCGTTATCAAGGGATTGGCAAAGCGGAACATCGATGCCACACAAATGATCAATCAGGTGATTTCTTTGGATGAAGATCGCCGCAGCCTGCAGACCAAATTGGACAACATATTGGCAGAATCGAATAATCTATCACGAGAGATTGGTAATTTGTATAAATCGGGAGAAACTCAAAAAGCCAACCTATTAAAGGAAAAAACAGTTCAGTTAAAGGATGATTCAAAATCACTCAGTGACCAACTTAATGAAACGGTTGAGGCATTGAATCAGTTATTGTATAAAATACCCAACATCCCTTGTTCATTGGTACCAGCCGGAAATTCAGAAACCGATAATGAAGAAATCTTCAGGGAAGGTGACATTCCCATATTGCATAAAAATGCTTTACCACATTGGGAATTGGCCAAGAAATATGACATCATCGATTTTGAACTTGGCAACAAAATAACAGGTGCAGGATTTCCTGTTTATAAAGGAAAAGGTGCACGGTTGCAACGTGCCTTGATTGCCTATTTTCTTGACAAAAATACCGAAGCCGGTTATACGGAATACCAATTGCCATATCTTGTAAATGAAGCTTCAGGTTTTGGAACTGGTCAATTGCCAGATAAGGAAGGCCAGATGTATCATGTGACCGAAGATAATCTGTATCTGATTCCGACTGCGGAAGTTCCGGGAACCAACATTTTTAGGGATGTCGTGCTCAATGAAAGTGAATTGCCAATTGGAATTACAGGTTACACACCTTGTTTTCGCCGTGAAGCAGGAAGTTACGGAGCACACGTAAGGGGCCTGAATCGTTTGCATCAATTTGACAAAGTGGAAATCTTAAGAATTGAGCATCCAATGCGTTCTTATGATGCACTTGATGAGATGGTTGCTCATGTAAAAACCATTTTACAGGAACTGAAATTACCTTATCGGATTTTGCGTTTATGTGGTGGAGATTTAGGTTTTACCTCTGCCCTGACTTACGATTTTGAGGTATTTTCTACAGCCCAAGACCGTTGGTTGGAAATTTCTTCAGTGTCAAATTTTGAAACCTTTCAAGCCAATCGATTGAAATTACGATTCAAAAACGCTGAAGGCAAAAATGAGTTGGCACATACACTCAATGGAAGTTCGCTTGCACTTCCTAGAGTCCTTGCGGGTCTTTTAGAAAACTATCAAACCGAAGATGGAATCAAAATTCCTGACGTTCTAGTTCCTTATACAAGCTTTGATAAAATTTAATTTGTAGGAATTTTTCCTTTTAAAATCGTTGAAAAGTAACTATTTAACGTTATTCAACGATTTTTTTGGTTTTTTTTTGTTTTTTTCAGAAATAAGTATGAAGTTAGCTCCCATAGAATATTAGATACCTATATCATGAAAAACATTATGCGCCTCGTATTGCTTGCATCATTAGTCGTTATGGTAAGTAAAATTTTATTTTAAATACCCTTTATTACTTTAATGCGAGTTATAAAATAAAAAAATGCCATTGCAGAATAACTGAATCATTTTTAAAGTAATGATTAATAGCACATTTATTTTGATGGTAATGCCCGAACATATGTTCGGGCTTTTTTTTTATTAAAACATTCACAATAAGACGTTAGCTCATTTGTTATATTTACATAAAATAGTTCCATGGACAAATTAATGATTGTAATAAGCTTGCTTTTCAGCAGTTTGCTTTTTTCACAAAGTGAGCAGTTGGCCGACGACTATTTCAAACGTGGCGAATTCGAAAAGGCACTAATCAGTTACCAACAATTATATCAAAAAAATCCATCAAACAATAATTACCTTTTTCAGCTTATTAAGACACATCAACAGTTGAAACAATACGACATTGTCAATAATCTCCTTCAAGAAAAACTTGTTACCAATGAAAATCCAATGTTATTGGTAGAGATGGGCTACAACTTTCAATTGCAGGACAGTACCGATTTGGCTACACAAAATTATAACAATGCCATATTAAAAATCGAGGAAAACCCCAGTTACGTTTTTGGTATCGCACATCAGTTTGAAGAGCATTCACTTTTGGATGAAGCGATCCGTGCGTATAAAAGAAGCTCGGAATTGAATCCCAATCTAAATTTTAATATTCAACTGGCACAAATCTATGGAGAACAGGGCAACGTAGAGGAAATGTTTTCAAATTATATTGATTACATCGAAGACCAACCAGCCTTTATCAATAATGCCAAGCGCGCTTTTAGCGATTTTGTTTCTGAGAATAAGGAAAATGGCGACAATCTTATTTTAAAGAAATTATTACTCAAAAAAATACAATCACAGCCACATGAATATTGGTATGAACTCTTGAGCTGGCTGTTTGTCCAAGAAAAAGATTATAGTAAATCCTTTACTCAGGAGAAAGCACTTTACAAACGTAATCCCGAAAGTTTGAGTGGCATTGTTGATTTGGCAGTGATGGCCCATAACGAAAAGCAACCTGAGTCAGCAACAGAGATTTTTAATTTTATATTGGAAACAGCACAGGATTTTGATACCCAACTTTTGGCAAATCAATACCTGCTGGATATTGAAGTTGAAAATGCAGTTGAAAAGCATTATGAAGCCATCAATAAAAAATACTTGGATCTATTCAAGCAGTATGGTACTTACGAACAAACCCTTTCATTGCAAATATCCTATGGGAATTTTTTGGCCTTTCATCTCAAAAAACCAAAAGAAGGCAGCGATTTTCTAAAGAAAAGTTTAGAACTCAACCTCTCACCTTTTCAGGAAGCAAGTGTAAAATTGAAGTTGGGTGACATTTTAGTGCTTCAGGAAAAATTTAATGAGGCATTGATCTATTATTCGCAGATTCAAGCGAATTTGAAAAACAGTACAATCTCTCAGGAAGCACGATTCAAGGTTGCCAAAACGAGTTATTACAAAGGTGATTTTGATTGGGCAGAATCCCAGCTAAAAATCCTAAAAGCATCTACTTCACAACTCATTGCCAATGATGCCTTGGATCTGAAACTGCTGATTTCAGACAATAAATATGAAGATTCGCTCCAATTGGCACTGAAGCTATATTCCAAAGCGGACCTCATGGCATTTCAGAATAAAACAGATGACGCCATTGAATTATTGAACCAGATTTTGACAGAGCACAAGGGCGAAAGCATTGAAGATGAAGCCTTATTAAAACAAGCAAAATTATTTGAAAAGAAAAAACAATACGATAACGCAGTCATCAATTATCAATCCATCATTACCAATTATGGGGAAGAGATACTTGCTGACGATGCGTTGTATTTTTTAGCAGAATTATACAACAATCAATTATCTGAACCAGAAAAAGCAAAAGATCTTTACGAACAGATCATCTTTAAGCACGAAGACAGTATTTATTCTGTAGAAGCGAGGAAGAAATTTAGGATGCTGCGTGGAGATGCTATTAATTAGAAGTTGGCTTTTGGCTTTTGGCTTTTGGCAGTGAAAAACTAATGAATCTTATCCTCATGTATGTCTCCAGACAGTTTCGATGTGATTATTTTTGTATTTTTAACTCATGATTATCGCCGAAACCAAACGACTCCTCATTGCCAAAATGAACTTGGAAGATGCGCCTTTTATGCTGGAATTGCTCAACACTCCCCATTGGCTTAAATACATTGGCGATAGAAACGTCAAAAACGTTGAAGAGGCCGAAACGTATCTTAAAAATGGTATTTTAAAAAGCTACAAAGAATCGGGTTTTGGATTTTATAAACTATTGCTGAAAGAAGAAAACAAAAGAATTATTGGCACATCCGGACTTGTCAAACGTGAACAATTGGACGATGTCGATATTGGTTTTGCCATGCTTCCTGACTACGAAGGAAAGGGGTTTGGGATGGAATCCTCTTTGGAAATTATGAAATTTGCAGAGCATCAATTACATCTAAAAAGAATTGCAGCCATTACATCGCCAAGAAATTCCAGTTCCATCAAATTGTTGCAGAAATTAGGATTGTCTTATGAAAAAAAAGTAAATCCTTTTGAAGATACGGAAGAACTCATGTTATTTGTAAAAATCTTTTAAAACAATATCCAATTATATAATTTCAACATACAAATAGAATCTTATCACTATTCTTAGAATTTGTTGCTTGATTTTTTAAACTAAAAAAGAATGATAATTTATAATGTCACCTCAAACATCGAAAAAAGTGTCCATGACAAATGGCTGATTTGGATCAAAGAACATATTCCTCAAGTTCTGTCCACAGGATGCTTTTTAGATGCCAAATTGACAAAAGTTTTGGTAGAAGACGACCAAGGAGCATCAACTTATGCGGTACAATATAAGGCAAAATCTCGCGAAGATTTGGAGCGTTATTACTCCAAACATGCAGATGCATTGAGAAAAGATGCCCTCAAACATTTCGGAGATCAAGTGCTTTCCTTTAGAACCGAATTGGAAGTCATTGACGAGTATTCTGTAAAGATTGATTAATGAAGAAACCAAAACAGAGAATAAAAGAAAAGACAACTTCCGATTAAAAATTACGATTTTTCACTTATAATAAACTTTTGTGCCATTGTGACCAAAATTTCCGAATTGCCAGCAAATCTTCATATCTTCGTGATTCTCCCGATAGCTTTCGGGGTCATTCTTCCAACTCATTAAAACATTCGTTCATTCGTGGCAAACCCGAACCAACATCAAGTAAGAGCAAAAAAACATCTTGGTCAACATTTTTTGAATGATGAAAACATTGCTTCAAAAATTGCAGACTCCCTTTCGTTGGAGGGTTACGGGAATGTTCTTGAAATAGGTCCCGGCATGGGTGTTTTGACTAAATATTTGCTTCAAAAAGATATCAAGACCCATGTCATCGAAATCGATACAGAATCGGTGGCATTTTTAAAAGCACATTATCTTGATCTCGCAGATAGAATCATCGAAAAAGATTTTTTGAAATACGATTTACACGAAATTTTCAAAGACGACCCTTTTGCCATTATTGGAAATTTTCCTTACAATATTTCCTCTCAGATACTTTTTAAAACCCTGGAGATGCGTCATCAAATCCCTGAATTTTCTGGGATGTTCCAAAAAGAGGTTGCTCTCCGGATTTGTTCTAAGGAAGGCAGTAAAGTCTACGGGATTCTTTCGGTATTGACCCAGGCCTTTTATGACGCAGAATACCTTTTTACGGTTCCTCCAACTGTTTTTAATCCTCCGCCTAAAGTCGATTCTGGAGTATTGCATTTAAAACGGAAGGTCACTTACACGCTTCCTTGTGATGAAAAATTGTTTTTCAAAGTTGTGAAAATCGGATTCCAACAACGTCGAAAAACGCTTCGAAACAGTTTAAAAACATTCAATCTTTCTGAAAATTTAAAAGCAAATGCTATCTTTGACCAACGTCCGGAACAATTGAGTGTAGCACAATTTATTGAACTTACACAACTCATTGAGAAAGACGAGTAATTCATAATCATTTTCATCATTGGCAGAAGAAAAAGAAAACATACAGTTTGAGCTAACGGAAGACCTTATAGCACAAGTGGAATATCTTATCGAGCAAAAAAACGATAAGGAACTTCGCAAGTTGCTGAATGAGTTTCACTATGCTGATATTGCCGAAATTCTGGATGAGGTAGACCTTTATGAGGCAATGTATGTGATTAAGTTGCTCGATTCCGAAACCACTTCCGATGTGTTGATGGAACTGGATGAAGACAACAGGGAAAAGGTATTGCAAAATCTTTCTGCCAAGGAAATTGCCGAAGAAATTGAGGAACTGGAAACCGATGACGCGGCCGATATCATTGCAGAGTTATCTATAGAACGCCAACGGGAAGTCATCTATCATATTGAAGATGAAGATCACAAGGCAGAAATTACAGAACTATTAAGATATGACGAGGACACCGCGGGTGGACTCATGGCAAAAGAACTCGTAAAGGTGTACGAAACATGGACCGTTGCAGGATGCCTGCGTCGTATACGTGCTCAGGCAAAAGATGTCACTAGGGTACACTCGATTTATGTGGTCAATAAAAAAAATAAATTGATTGGTCGTCTTTCCCTTAAAGATTTGATTGTTGCCAAAAGTGAAGAAAAAATCACGGATATTTATATTAAAAGTGTCGATTATGTCTACGTCGATGATGATGTGGAAGATGTAGCAAAAGTGATGTCAAAATATGATTTGGAGGCAATCCCTGTTGTTGATGAAACCATGACATTGCTGGGTAGGATTACAATTGACGACATTGTAGATGTACTTAAGGAAGAAGCCGATAAGGACTACCAATTGGCCGCAGGTATCTCGCAAGACGTAGAGGCCGATGACAGTATTTTTAAATTGACCAAAGCACGATTGCCTTGGTTGCTGATTGGTGTTTTTGGTGGACTCGGAGCAGCAAGTATCATAGAACAATTCAATGGAACCTTGGGAGATTTTATTGTCCTTTTAAGTTTCGTGCCTCTAATTCAGGGCACGGCAGGAAATGTCGGCGTTCAATCATCGGCAATCATAGTTCAAGGCTTGGCGAATGACAGCATAGATAGCAATATTTTAAAGCGCCTTTTTAAGGAATTTCTGCTTGCCTTGGTCAATGGGCTTGCCATAGCGCTAATGGCATTGGCTATCACACATTTTATATTCAAAACGCCATATTTAGTGTCCATAACTATTGGCATCGCATTGATTGCAGTGATTATTATGGCGGCATTGATAGGAACCTTCATCCCAATTTTTTTGGACAAAAGAGGTATTGATCCAGCTGTTGCAACCGGCCCTTTTATTACCACAAGTAATGATCTTTTTGGAGTGCTCTTATACTTTTTGATAGCTAAATTGATTTTAGGGTTCTAAATTTGGGCGCCTGCCTACCGGCAGGCAGGCTATCCATTCCAATCTTTTTGTTCTCCCGATAGCTATCGGGACTTCAAAAAGGTTTTCTCCGGATACTTCGGGACTAACCCTAACGTAAAAAATCATTAAATTTAAGTCATGAAAACTATTAATATCAAAGACAAATTTTCAAAATTTGACAATAGCTGGCATCCACATCAAATTGCTGTGGTCGATAACATGCAAGTGATTTTGGCAAAGCTCAAAGGGGAATTCGTGTGGCACAGTCATGAGGAGGAGGACGAATTATTCCAAGTCATCAAAGGCACGTTACATATGCAATTTCGAGACAGAACCGAAATAGTGCGTGAAGGAGAACTCATTGTCGTCCCAAAAGGTGTTGAACACAACCCAATGACCATAAATCACGAAGAAGTACACGTTCTACTTTTTGAAAAACTCACAACAGCACATACCGGAAAAATACAACACGAAAAAACCCAAACCCATTATCCAAAAATTTAAATGAACATCCTTCACCTCGATACCAACCATCCACTGCTCATCAATAAATTGAAAGATTTAGGTTTTGAAAATCATGAAGATTACACCTCTTCAAAAGAAGCGATTGAAGCAAAAATAGCGAGTTACCAAGGTATCATCATCAGAAGCCGTTTTGCCATAGACAAACAATTTCTTGATGCTGCATCTCACCTAAAATTCATAGGTCGTGTTGGCGCGGGCCTTGAAAATATCGACGTTGACTATGCCAAACAAAAAGGCATCGCACTCATTGTTGCACCAGAAGGCAATCGAAATGCCGTTGGCGAACACACATTGGGCATGCTGCTCTCCCTTTTCAACAAATTGAACAAAGCTGACCACGAAGTCCGAAACGGATTGTGGCAACGTGAAGCAAACAGAGGTGTCGAGCTCGATGGCAAAACCGTTGGACTAATTGGTTATGGCAATATGGGAAAATCCTTTGCAAAAAAATTACGGGGTTTTGACGTGGAAGTTTTATGCCATGACATCAAAGAGAATAAAGGAGACAAAAATGCAAAGCAAGTAACAATTCAAGAGCTTCAACAAAAAAGCGACATTCTGAGTTTGCACACACCGCAAACCCAAGAAACGAAAGGAATGGTCAATTCAAAATTCATTGATCAATTCCAAAAACCTTTTTGGTTCATCAATACGGCCCGTGGCAAAAGTGTCGTCACTAATGATTTGGTGGACGCTTTAAAATCGGGCAAAATCCTTGGTGCTGGATTAGATGTTTTGGAATATGAAAAAAGCTCGTTTGAAGACATGTTTACTTCGGACATGCCAGAAGCTTTTCAATACTTAATTGCGGCTGAGAATGTTTTATTGACACCCCACGTGGCAGGCTGGACTATTGAAAGCAAAGAGAAACTTGCCCAAACAATCGTTGATAAGATTAAAGCTAATTTTTGTTAACTTTCACTTATGAAGAAAACCGTTCTCGTTTTTGCTACTTTAATTTTGGCTTTGCTGGCATTATTCCAATTAAGCAACTATTCTGTGGTTTCCGGGAATTTGCAGAATGAAATTGCTATTGCCGTCATAGCTATAGCATTCTTTTTGATTGGGGTTTATATTAATAAAAAAAGTTTGCACAAATCTTCACCTTTACCATCAGAAATCAATCAAAATAATCTTGAAAACTTAAACCTCAGCAAACGTGAATATGAAGTGCTTAAAGCAATTGCATCTGGGTTATCAAATCAAGAAATTGCAGACCAATTGTTTCTTTCTGAAAGCACTATAAAATCGCACGTTTCTAATTTATTGTTAAAACTTAATGCCAAAAGGCGTACGCAGGCTATCCAAATAGCAAAAGAGCTTCAAATATTATAAAATGATAACATTTAGACTAAAGTATAAAGCTTTTGGTACTTTCGTATGAGGACAAAACAACCTTTCAACTTTAATTTTGCTTCATAACTTTAAACTTATTGCCCATATGAAAAACTCAATTTTAAAATACGGAATTTACGGCTTGCTCACAGCTACCGTTTTGTTTTTGGCTGCATTATCTTTTGGCGGCGATTTATCTCACGGAACTCAAGAAATTATTGGTTATTCGGCTATGATTCTCTCCCTTTCGTTTATCTTCTTTGGAATAAAACATTACAGAGACAATGAAAACAATGGTATTGTAAGTTTTGGAAAAGCGTTTTTGATTGGTTTTTTAATTTCTGTTTTAGTTGGAATTGGAATTGGAATCGCCGATTATATTTATACCACGGTTATCAATCCAAATTTTGCCACAGATTATTTAGAGAAATCTCTAAAAACTCTCGAAGCAACATTATCTCCAGAGGCTTTTGAAATTAAAAAAAATGAGCTCAACCAACAAATGCAAGATTACGGAGGTTCGGGATTTATGGCGCTTTTAATGTTTGCAACAGTAGTGATGATTGGGATAGTAATTTCAATTATTTCGGCATTAATTTTACAACGAAAAAAATAATATTATGCAATACCAATCAACTTCCGTAGAAGATTATATGTCTCAAGTTCCAGAGGACAGAAAAGAAGCATTGTCAAATCTTCGCGACGTCATCAACAGCAATATACCGAAAGGGTTTGAAGAAACCATCGGTTATGGTATGGTTGGTTATGTTGTGCCGCATTCTTTGTATCCAAGTGGTTATCATTGCACACCCGAATTGGCTTTGCCGTTTATGGGTTATGCTTCACAGAAACATTCCATAAACCTGTATCATATGGGTATATATGCCCAAAAGGAACTATATGATTGGTTTGTGGCTGAATATTCAAAGTATTCCAAGCGTAAACTCGATATGGGAAAAAGCTGCATCCGATTTAAAAAACCTGAAGACATTCCGTATGAATTGATTGGTGAATTGGCTTCAAAAATCACGGTCGATGAATGGATAGCTATTTATGAAAAAGGGTTAAAGAAAAAGTAGATCTTAGCCACGAACCTGCCTGTCGGCAGACATGTACACCAATAATATTAGAAGGCTAGACATAATTCATTCGGGAATTAGAGGGAAAAAATAATGATTAATTAAAAAATAATTTTATGAAAAATCGAGTGACAGGCATAGGTGGCTTATTTTTTAAAACCAAAGACCCTAATGCCACGAAAGATTGGTATAAAACTCATTTAGGATTTAACACCGACGCTTACGGATGTACCTTTTGGTGGCAAGATAAAGAAGGAAATGATTGCTCAACGCAATGGAGCCCATTTGCGGAAGACACCAAATATTATGAACCTTCCCAAAAGGATTTTATGTTCAACTATCGTGTTGAAAATCTTGTGGAACTTCTAAAAGTATTAAAAGAGGAAGGTGTTACCATTGTTGGTGAAATGGAAGAATTTGAGTACGGCAAATTTGCATGGATTCTTGATAATGATGGCAATAAGATTGAACTTTGGGAGCCAATTGACAAAGCCTTTTTGTAAATCGCTTTGTTTTTTTAGTATCTTTAATCTTCTAACCCATAAACATATAAACTATGTCTGATGACAAAAATTTAGGCGACGATTTTGACGATATGTTAGACGATGCTAAAAAAAGAACGAATGAATTTTCTGAAGATACCCGCCGTTCAGCCCATGAATTCTCGGAAGGTGCCAAAAGAACAGCCGATGAATTTTCGCAAGGCGCACATGAAACATTTGGCAACAAGCCTGGTGACAACAAAAAAATATTGGCAGGGGTTTTGGCCATCATTCTTGGTGGTTTTGGCGTTCATAAATTTGTTTTGGGTTATATGAAAGAAGGCATCATTATTCTTGTTATTACTTTAATATTAGGGATTTTAACCTGTGGAATTGCAGGTTGGGTCATGGGTATTCTTGGTTTGATTGAAGGTATTATCTATCTAACCAAGTCTGATGAAGAATTTTACGCCACCTACCAGGTTGGTAAAAAACCTTGGTTCTAAATAAATATAACCCGGATTGAAAAATTCGGCTTTTTTTAAATTATTGAAAATGTAATTTTGCGATGTAACGTTTTATTTATTCTTGCAGTACAGTACAGAATATGGTAGCTTCAAAATTCATACATACACCGCAGAGATTAACGATATCGTATCGTTAGCAAAGGTATTTCCACATCTTGCTAGTTTGGCCATTTTGCAATATATCAGTAAACAGAAAAGTTGTATTTGCAACGATATTGTGGAAGAAATTGGCCTATCACATCATGCCATCTCACAGCATTTGCAAGTCATCAATAATGCTGGATTGTTAAAAGGAAGTTTTAAAGGAAAAAGTATTTGATATTGCCTTATTTTGAATCATTTTCAAGAATTTGAGAAATTGTTCATTCAATTTTTTAATAACACCACTGCCTATATAATATGAGTATCGCTATCCGTCCATTGATTAAAAAAGATTGGGATGCTGTTGCAAAAATTTATGCAGAAGGAATGGCTACTGGAATTGCTACTTTTGAAACTAAAATTCCAAACTGGAATGATTGGGATGAAAAACACATTTCATCATGTAGAATTATTGCAGAAACAGACAGAATAGTTGTTGGTTTTGCAGTTTTATCTTATGTGTCCAAACGAGAAGTTTATAAAGGGGTTGCTGAAGTTACTTTATATGTTTTGAAAAATTATAGAAGTAAACATATTGGAGAAACCTTACTTAATACACTTATTAATGAAAGCGAAGCCAATGGATTTTGGACCTTAAATGCAGCCATATTTTCTGAAAATAATGCCAGTATTAATTTACATAAAAAATGTGGCTTTAGAGTTGTTGGTATAAGAGAAAAGTTAGGACAACGCCATGGAAAGTGGCATGATAATTATTTACTGGAAAGACGAAGCAAAAAAATTGGGATAGAGATTCCATCCTCCGATGCAGGGAAATAAATATTGGTGCTATGCACAGGGAACTCCTGCGGAAGCCAAATGGCTCATGGATATTTAAATAAATTAACGAAAGGGAAAGACAACATTTACAGCGCAGGAATTGAAACGTTTGGTATAAATCAAGTAGCTGTTGCCATCATGAAAGAAGATTTTAGTGATATTTCAAACCATACTTCAAATGATGTGGAAGAATACGCTGCTATCGATTTTGAATACATCATCACCGTATGCGACCATGACAATGAAAACTGCCCTATTATTCCAAGTAAAAATGCCGTAAGATTACAACTTAACTTTTTTGATCCAACAAAAGTTGAAGGTTTGAAGGATGTAAAGCATTTTGCTTATCAAAAAGTGAGGGATGAAATTAAAAACTATCTGGAAGAATTCGTGAAATGCCTTTAACTTTCTGCAATCGGTTCATCCCCATTCTCTGCAAATTTCCTCTCCATCTCGGCTTGGAACTCTTCCATTACAGGTTTTACGGTACTTTCTGGCAAGTCTGCAATACGAATATACATAAGTCCATCTACGGCATTGTTAAATAGTGGGTCCACATTAAAGGCTACCACTTTGGCATTCTGCTTAATGTATTTTTTTATCAACACAGGAAGGCGTAAAGTCCCTGGTTCCAATTCATCAATGATCTTATCGAATTTCATCAAATCGGCTTCGGTTTCATCAAAGACAAAATCCTTATCAGCATCTTTCAACTTTACCTTGAATTCTTTCTTCGGATGTACATATTGGGCGACATACGGATCGTAATAATTGGACTTCATGAACTCAATCATCAATGATTTTGAAAAATTGGTAAATTTATCACTGATCGTTACGCCTCCAATGAGATATTTATGTTCTGGATAGCGCAGTGTGGTATGTACAATTCCTTTCCAAAGTAAAAACAAAGGCATTGGTTTTAGTTGATATTCACTGATGATGAACGCACGCCCCATTTCAATGGATTCACTCATCATCTTATAAAGTTCTGGCTCAAAACGGAATAAGTCCTGTAGATAAAAACCATCAATCCCATATTTTGCAAATATCTTCGATCCCAATCCCATACGGTAAGCGCCAGCCAGTTTTTTTGTATCATTGTCCCAAAGAAACATGTGGTGGTAATAGTTGTCAAAAGTATCCAAATCAATCGCCTCATTGGTGCCTTCCCCCACTTCCCTAAAGGTTATTTCGCGAAGACGTCCTATTTCAGTCAAAATATTTGGAATGGACTTAGAATCTGTAAAAAAGACTTCATAATTTTTACTCTGAAGTAGTCTGGCATCGCTTTTTCGCAACGCATCAACTTCTTGAGTCATGAGTTCCACACTTACTGGTGTGACGACATTTTTTACTGTTTTCGGCACTTTTAATGTGGAAGAAATATTGCTCAAAATATTGCCTTTTTTGTCAAAGGAATTGGAAAGCATATAGGTTTTTTTTCTTAAAAATTCGGTGAATTCCGGAAGGGTGGAGTATTCCTTCTGATCCGCAACCGATAAGGGCCTGCCAATTCTCACTTTAATAGTTCTTCGCTTTTGTGTCAATAATTCAGATGGTAATTTTGCAGTTCTGAATTTGTCACTGATTTTTGAAAGTTTATAAAACAATTTACTGTTCTTGGCGTGAAAATATATTGGCACCACAGGAACTTGAGCCTTCTGAATCAACTTCATCGCTGCCTCTTCCCAAGGTTTGTCAATGACCAGTTTACCGTCCTTATAAGTAGAAACTTCTCCAGCAGGGAAAATTCCCAATGGATGACCTTCGCGCAAATGCAAAATGGCATTTTTAAATCCAGCAATACTCGATTTTGCGTCTTTATGATCATCAAAAGGATTGACTGGCATAATATAAGGTTTCAAAGGTATGATACGATGCAGCAAAAAGTTAGCAATGATTTTAAAGTCGCTTCGCTGCTGTACCATAAACTTCAATAACAAAATTCCATCTATACCGCCCAATGGATGATTTGAAATGGTAATATAGGGACCTTCTTTAGGCAAACGTTTAAAATCGTCTGAAGGGATTTCGAATTTGATCTGAAAATCATCCAAAATGGCATCCAAAAACTCAAGATTGGACAGATGTTTATTCCGATTATATATTTTATTGAGCGTGGAGATTTTTAGAACTTTCATCAGTATCCAACCACAAATCGTTCCAAAAATACCATATTTATCGGCCTTGATGGCCATGGCGACTTCCTTGGCTGACACTAATCCTATATCGGGTGGTTTGGTCATGCTTACAAAAATAGGAAAATGTTAGTTAGTAACCATTTGCACCGTTTCTTGGGTCAACTGCTTTAAATACACGGTCTTATCTTTTTCCAATTGGTTGATGGCAGTCATATTATAATGACGAATGGTATATAGGGACACATTTTCATGACAAGTCACCTTGAATTTCGCTTTTAAATGCTGTAGCAATTTCTCCAGATTGTTATAAATGTTGTCAACACAAACCGAAAAACTGATGGCGGAATTTTGAATGACATCCACCTTCATTTTATAGAGATGTAAGAGCCTAAAAATCTCACTGATATTCTCTTCCACAATGTATGAAAAATCCAAGGAAGACAGTGAAATGAGTACTTGGTTCTTCTTGACAATAAAACACGGAACGTCCGGTTCAATTTTCTTGCCCCTTCCTACCATGGTTCCCGGTTTTTCTGGATTCAAGAATGATTTCACAAATAAAGGGATTTCTTTGCCTTGCAATGGCTGCAATGTTTTCGGATGGATCACAGATGCACCATAAAATGCCAACTCAATCGCTTCACTATAGGATATTTGATGGAGCAATTGAGCATTCTCAAAATATCTGGGATCGGCATTCAAGACACCTGGAACGTCCTTCCAAATGGTTACGCTTTCCGCATTTATACAGTAGGCTAAAATGGCAGCCGTATAATCACTCCCTTCTCTTCCAAGGGTGGTCATAAAATTGTTGGCGTCACTACCAATAAACCCTTGGGTTATATTCAAGCTTTTCTTATCAAAATTGGCCGCAATTCTTTGTTGCGTCTCTTCCCAATTTACATTGGCCCTTCTGTAATAATTATCTGTTTTGATAAACTCACGAACATCAATCCAGTTGTTTATTAAACCAATTTCGTTAAAATATGCACTGACAATCACGGTTGAAACCAATTCGCCATAACCAATAGTTTGGTCGTAAACAAAGTTATAATCAGGAGATCTATTACGGTCAAAAAAACTTCTCAATTCATCAAAAAGATTGGACACCTTCTTAAAAATTGGGTGTTTTTCATTGTCAAAAAGTTCCAATAAAATTTCATTATGATACTTTTTTACCTCTTGTAAAGAGCTTTGCAACTCACTTTTGCTGTTAAAATAATTGTTGATGACCACTTCAATCGCATTGGTGGTTTTTCCCATTGCG